>JAOUGB010000126.1 GCA_029857875.1 Desulfobacteraceae bacterium
ACACATCCCTTCTTTTATCCCCCGATGCTACACATCTGGGCCGATATCCTGGCATGATCATCATCGATGAGATTGTGTTCCGACGGCTTACGACGAACAGCATTAAGAAAGCCCTTTGCGAGTTCACCATCAGAACACCCTTGCCGAAGCAATGATTTAAGATCTTCCTGATCGTCGCTCATCAAACAGGGCCTTAGCTGACCGCTGGCTGTTAATCTTAGCCGATTGCAGGTACTACAGAAATGACGGCTTATGGGGCGAATGAAACCAATTTCTCCTTGGGCCGATTCCAATTTAAATCGTTCCGCAGGGCCATCGTTTAAACTTCTGTCCACCGGAATCAGTTTTCCCAACCGCTGGATGCGTTCTTTTATTTCAGGCGCCAGTAAATGGCGGTCATTGCTGATCTGACTGGATCCCATGGGCATATATTCAATGAAACGGATATGAAATGGATATTTGATGGACAATCCGGCAATATCCACCAGTTCATCATCATTAATTCCTTTAAGGGGCACCACATTGATTTTAATGGGATAAAACCCCATTTTTCGAGCCAGGTGAATGCCTTTCCATATTTGATCGAAAAAATCATATCCTGTGATGTGTTTAAATTTAGTTTTATTTAACGTGTCGAGGCTGATATTGATTCTTTTGATATTGGCGGATCTGATTTGACTGATGTTGTCTTTAAGCAAAACACCGTTGGTCGTCAAAGATATATCTTGGAGTCCTTCTATTTTTGTCAACTGTGACAGGAAATGATAAACACCTTTTCTAACCAGCGGTTCTCCTCCGGTTATCCTGATTTTAGAAATTCCGAGAGACGTACCAACCCTGACAACACGGAGGATTTCTTCATAGCTTAATATTTCTCTATGCGAAAGCTTAGGAATGAGTTCTCTGGGCATACAGTACAGGCAATTTAGATTACAGCGGTCGGTAATGGAAACACGAAGGTAGTTCAGATTACGATCATATCGGTCAACAAGTGTTAAGTTCGACAACATTAGGATATCCTTTTGAATTTTTCACGATACTCTGGAATTTCTATAATGGGAGGTCTTTCATGCCCTTCAATTTTATAAATATCCGGCTTGAATTCATTTTTTATAAGATTATATTGAATCATCTCATTGTAAAGTTTCTCTTTATAATTCACCATTCCTAATTTTTTTTTACGTCTAATAAAGGTCTGCAGAATTGCAAAAGACATTCTCCCGAGTGCCCTGGTATCCTGGTTTCTGTGAATACGCCTGTCAAGATCAACCTGAGCAAATACGTCAAGCCCCCATTTTTCATAAATATCGAGAATCATGCTGGTTTCGACCCCATAGCCTATGGGGAAAGGTATTTTTTCAAATATTTCCCTGTGACCGGCATATTCGCCGGATAACGGCTGTAATATCTGTGTGAGTTCCGGAAAAAAAAGGGAAAAAAGCGGTCTGATCACAAGTTCGGTAACTCTGCCGCCGCCGGTGGGTCTGATTTTGCTTTTTCCGATGGCAATGGGCCGGTCATAAAAGGCTTTGACATATTTTATATTGTCGAAAAGAATGAGCGGGCCCAAGAGCCCATAGGCAAACCTGTGGTGAATGTTTTTAATATCTGCGTCCAGGTAAACAATAATATCCCCTTGAGTCACAAACAGGGCTTTCCAGAGATTTTCGCCTTTGCCTTTAAATTTTGCCAGGTCAGGTAAAATTTCTGCGGCTTTATACACATCTGCGCCGTATCCTCTTGCGATTTTTCTGGTGTTATCTGTTGAACCGGAGTCGACGACAACGATCTCATCGAGTATGGGATAGCGGGTCATCAACTCTGATTTCATGATCAGAATCTCTTTTGCGATGGTCTTTTCTTCATTCAACGTCGGCAGACACAACGAAATTTTCAGATTTTTTCGTTGTTTCTCATCTACAAGTCGAGTGAGGTCGCTAAATTCTGAATAATGAAATGTATTTTTTTTAATCCAGCTGATGTTCATCACACACTCCGCTGTCAATGGCCATGATCACACCAATGACCTGAGCAATCCCTTTAGAGATGGGCTCAATTTCAACGCTGGCATTTTGCTGGTGATAGTTTTCTCCCCGTGTAATTCCAAGAGTGACCGCCGGTATTTTGCGTGAAAGGAAAATTGAAAGCTCGGACTCACTGGGTTCACTTATCGGGGTTAAATCGAGTTTCTTCATCACAGCTACAGAACTCTTTACCAGGGGATGATTGAATTTTAATCTTGCAGCATGGACGTTACTCAACGTTTTTAACCTCAAATCGACTTCATGTTCATGACTCGTGCCTTCGACAATATCTTTGATAGAATTAAAAATCGACTTTACCATTTTGTCGGAATTACTTTGAATTTCAAACCCCAAAGTGGCATCATATGCAATCATTCCATGTTTGAAACCCCCCGAGGTTTTACCGATAATAACCCTCGATCGAGGCTTTTGAGGCAAACGGAGTTTCAATATCTGATTGATAACTTCGTTTATTACCAGGATTGCATTGGGTTTGAATTTGTGCTCCCATCCATCGACGGGTGAAATATTGCAATCCACTTCGCATCGAATCATGCCGTCGGCATAATAATTCAGCCTGCCGAGTTCAGCGCTCTCAAGACAGACAGCACCTCTGATGGGCGTCGCCCATGTTTTCAAAAGATGCCGGATGCCTCTCAGGTTCCCCTTGCCCAGAGACTGTATAACACCAGCCAAAACAATGTCGGATTCGAACCGTAGACCTAATTTTCGAAAGATTCCCGGCAATGAGACCAAAACACCAACTCCCACGGAATTGTCCATGATGCCCGGACCGGTGATTGAATTTTCTTGAATGGAATAATAATGGTCGACGTCTTTGCCAAAAATGGTATCCAGGCGGGCAACCACAAAAATAGGCGGTTTTGATTCTGAGGTCCCTTTGATGATGCCGATGGGGTTTCGGTAGCCATCAGTGGTGCATTCATCAACTTGAAATTCGGCCAGTCTTTCCATGAAGATGTTTGTGCGTCTTTTTTCTTTGAATGTGGGAGCGGGTATCTGGCCGATCAACACGATGTTCGTAATGATCGTCTCTTGGATGGATTTAATCGTATCGACAAAACCAGGTAATTTGTCGATGGTGTTGTCCATGACGGCTCCCTTTAATTTAGACGTTTTGTTAATTGTGCCCAATGATTTGGCCGACAGTAAGGATACACCAAAATATAGAAATAGGTCAATATGTCTTTGAATTATATATTTGGGTATTAAAACTTGAAAGACATGGTGAATGTAGCTATTATATGACAACCAAAGAACCTCAAAAATATTGACGATTGTATGAATCAAGAAAAAACGAGATAGAATGCTAATAAATTTTCGAGAAACGGTACGTGTATGCACATCCTCAAAAAATACCGAACCTTCCGGGCAAATGACGTTATTGTGAAACTGATTTTTTTATTTTCAGGTATGTTATTTATGATTCAAACCAACTGTATGGCCAAAGAACACACGTTTTCGCCATATGATTTTATGACCACACCCGATCAGCAATCTCTTCGCTATGGTATATGGTACAGCCCAAAAGAAAAACAAAAAGGATCGATCCTTTTGTTGAACGGCAGAAGAGAATTTATGGAGAAATATTCAGAAACCATCGAAGAACTGAATCACGAAGGTTTTAATGTGTACAGCTTTGACTGGCGCGGTCAAGGCCTTTCAAGTCGAATGCTGGCGAACAGGCATAAAGGATTTATCGATGATTACGATGTGTATTTAAATGATTTGGATCTGTTTGTCACAAAAATCGTAAAGCCTGAATCCGTTCATCCGTTGATCATCATCGCTCACTCCATGGGCGGCCACATTGCACTCCGTTTTATGCACGATCACCTCGACGTGGCAGACATGGCGGTCCTGACATCGCCGATGATCGACATTTTTGGATCCAGCCTGTCCAGGGGTTTCGTCAAACTCATTACCCGAATTGCAATCAAAACAGGTTTCAGTCATTCTTATACCATAGGTTCCGAAGACTACACGGATGAAAAATTTAAGGACAATGATCTGACTTCAGATCCTGTGAGATTTACGGATGAAAAAAAAGCAATAACAAAAAATCCTAACCTTGCCCTGGGCGGTGCGACATATGGGTGGTTATCCGCAACGTTAAAATCAACAGATATTCTCACTCAACCCGGGTTTGCAGCAAAAATTACGACACCGATTCTAATGGTCATCGCCGGCAATGACAAAATTGTTTCTATTAAAGCCCAAAAAAAGATCTGCACAATGCTGCCAAACTGCAAATTAAAAGAAATATCAGATGCCCGCCACGAAATCTTTAAAGAAACGGATGCCGTCCGGTCAATTTTCTGGCGTGAATTTAACAGGTTCACTCATGCCGAATAAACTTAGTGCCATACGTCCTTTAAAAAGGACAAAAATTGTTGCCACTTTAGGGCCGGCCAGTGATAAAGAAGAAACGCTACACAGGATGATTCTGGCCGGATTGGATGCGGTGCGCGTTAACTTCTCGCACAGCACCCATGATTATATCATTCCTTTGGTCAAACGGATTCGGACATTGGGCGACAAGATGGGAGTTCCCATTGCTATTATCGGCGATTTGCAAGGACCCCGAATTCGCATTGGAGAAATTGCGGAAGATACCGCTGCCTTGAAAACAGGCCGTGATATTTGTCTAACCCCCAGACAGCTAACAGGAAACAAGGAAATTGTATCGGTAAGTTATCCCGGCATGGCCGATGACGTACACATGGGCAGTCTGATTCTGGTTGATGACGGCAACATTGAACTTGAAGTGATTAAAATTGACGCCAGTGGAGATGTATGGTGCCGAATACTTACAGGTGGTGTGCTATCAGGCCACCGGGGCATAAACCTGCCGGGATTACGGGTCAACCTCCCGTCAATTACTCAAAAAGACTATGCAGATATCGATTTCGCCATTTCCCAGGATTTTGATTTTCTAGCGCTCTCTTTTGTTCAATCTGCTGAGGATGTCCGTCAGTTAAAGGATTATCTGAACCAAAAAAAATCAAACATTTCTGTCATTGCCAAAATTGAGCGACAAAACGCTTTGGATGATATTAAGGCCATTTCACTCGAAGCCCAGGGTGTTATGGTGGCCCGGGGCGATTTGGCTCTGGAAATGAGTTTGCAGGAAGTTCCCATTGCACAAAAGCGCATTATTGACGTTTGCCGTAGAGCAGCGGTTCCGGTGATAACCGCCACCCAAATGCTCGAATCCATGATTGACATGCATAAGCCCACCCGCGCTGAGGTTACCGATGTGGCCAATGCGATCATAGACGGCACAGATGCCCTGATGCTGTCTGCCGAAACAGCCATCGGCCGGTATCCCGTTGAAACCGTTACAATCATGTCAAAAATTGCCGTTTCCACAGAGAACGCCTGGTTTCAGGGAAAGTTGTCCGGCCCTGTTTCGTTTACACCGCCTCAAGAAATTGAACCAACGGTTGCATATGCCGGTAATTTAGTGGCTGAATCTTTATCAGCCACAGCGATTGTGGCTTACACCGCTTCCGGTTTGACCGCCTGTCGGGTGGCCTGTCATCGACCCCATCGGCCCGTGCTGTCATTGTCGGCAACGCCTCAGATTCAGCGTCGGCTGGCCTTAACCTGGGGTGTGGAGAGCGCTTTAATTGAAGCAATAAAAGAAACAGACAATATGGTTGAAGTTGCCGTCAGCAAGGTGCAGCGTTTCGGTCTTGCCGCATCCGGAGACACGATTGTCATTGTTGCCGGCACACCGCCTCATGGAAAAAGTGGGCGAACCAATACCCTAAAAGTTGAACGAATACCCTAAATAGTGTCCATCCATAAATATATATTGGACACAAATTAAGTTTCCAATGCAGAAATTAGCAATTTTTCGCAAGGTCAAGGAAATCAAGGAATTACGCGGAGGCGTACAAGTGGTACGCCGCACAAGTAATTCCGCAGATTGACGCAGAGATTGAGGAAAAGGGATATTTCTGGATGGAAACTAAATAAGGAGCATGTTATGGAACTTAGAGATAAAAAAATACTTATTTTGGTGGAAGATTTGTTTAATGTTTTTGAATTCTGGTATCCTTTTTATCGACTGAAAGAAGCCGGAGCCCAGGTGACTGTGGTCGGCTCCGGGAGGACCGAAGAATTTACCGGTAAACCCGGCACCCAAGTTCGACCGGACATCAATGCGGATCAGGTGTCTGCCGGAGACTATGACGGGGTCATTATTCCCGGAGGATATGCACCGGATATGATGCGCCGCTATCCGGCCATGGTTAAAATCGTTAAAGATCTGTTCAATGCCGGAAAAGTCGTCGCCGCCATTTGCCACGCCGGTTGGATGCTGGCCTCGGCCAATATACTGGATGGCCGCAAGGCAACGTCATTTTTCGCCATAAAGGACGATATGGTTCACGCCGGAGCTTTGTGGATGGATGAATCCGTGGTAGTGGACGGCAATCTCATCACCAGCCGAACGCCGGACGATCTTCCGGATTTCATGAAGGCCGTTATTGCTGCTCTTAAATAAACCTGATGCCGGGAAATTGAATTGTTCAATCACTTTGCGCATAATGCTTTCAAAAAAAGGAACGCATAATCCGCATGTCAACGGGAACATTCCGATTTTATGAAGAATTGAATGATTTCCTGCCAAAGCACAGGAAAAAGGTCGATTTTGAAGCCGAGTTCAACGGGAGAAAATCGATAAAAGATATCATCAAAGAATGCGGAGTTCCGCCAACAAAAGTCGATCTGGTTTTAATCAATGGAAAATCGGTAGATTTTAATTACATTTTTCAAGACGGCGATCGTGTCAGTGTATATCCTGTTTTCGAGTCCCTTAATATTCAAAATGTTACATTGCTCAGAGGGTTCCCCCTTCGACGGATTCAATTTATTACG
>JAOUGB010000127.1 GCA_029857875.1 Desulfobacteraceae bacterium
GATGAAAAACTCCCCGAGGGCTCAGTTAATTAAGACAAAATAAGTCGGTTATCCTGAATTGAGCAGGTATAATCCCAGAGGGTACAAGGATTCAAGGCTTGCCTGCCTCGGGCATGGATTCAAGGGTTCGAGTGACATGCTAAAGAATTACAAAGAAAGGATATGGGAGAAAGACAACCATGGATTACATTAGGATGCTTTACATATCTTATGGTTCTGTTTACGAATTGGAAACACAGATATTGTTAGCAGGGGATTTAGATTTAATTGAAAAAGGTGAATTGGGAACACTAAAAAAATACATGGCAGAAATCGAAAGAATGTTAAAAGCGCTGATAAAATCTTTAGAAAACAAACCCTTGAATCCTTGACCCCTGGAATCCTTGGACCCTCTTCTCCAACTAAATTGGAGAAGAACAAAGTTTAATAAATTTTCGTGCCTTCCTTTTCTCGGTTTTTCGTGATTGATTTTTTCTTAGCTAAATTCTTATAAGTTTGATACGGTTACAGACATCTGGAGAATGTTATTCGGAGCGAATTTATATGATACTTAATCTGGCTCTTTTTGTTATCGGCCTGTTGATGCTCTATTACTGCGCCGGCTGGTTGGTCAAAGGATCATCGAGTCTGGCGAGAAATCTGGGTTTGACCCCCCTTGTTATCGGTCTGACCGTCGTGGCATTCGGGACCTCAGCTCCGGAACTGGTGGTAAGCGTTGTATCTTCCATTAAAGACAAAAGCATGATTGCCGTGGGCAATGTCGTTGGAAGCAACATCTGTAACATCGCCCTTGTGCTCGGCTTATCGGCGCTAGTACATCCCATAAAGGGGAGCCGGTCCGTAATTCAACGGGACATACCGATAATGCTGGGGGTATCCCTGTATCTTTTGCTGATTTCGTTGAATTCGAAAATCGGCAGACTCGAAGGCGCGTCGCTTTTCGGTGGTATTATCGTATATACCTGCTTCAATTATTACATTGCCCTTAAGGAATCCAGGCGAAAAATTCATCATGAAAGTGTTGCCTTCGCACATGCCGTGGAAGACATCGAATATATAACTTCCAGATCCAGACAGATCGTATGGATTACGGCGGGAATTATCGGTGTCATTGCCGGTGCCGAAATTCTCATTGATGCCGCTGTAGGCATCATGAAAGTATTCGGCGTCAGTGAAAAATTTATCGGCCTGACCATTGTGGCACTGGGGACTTCGCTTCCCGAACTTGCCACATCTGTTGTCGCCGCATTGCGGAAAGAGATGGATATCAGTATCGGCAATCTTGTGGGAAGCAATGTTTTTAACATACTCAGCGTGCTCGGTGCAGCCTCTCTTGTAAAACCCATTCCAATTCCCGGCGGTTTTGTTCGAAGCGGCTTGCTGATCGATTACCTGTTTATGATATTTGTCAGTTTTCTGCCGTGGCTGATGATGAGAAAGACGTGTATTGTGACGCGCAGGGATGGGATTATACTCCTCTCATGCTACGTCGGGTATGTTCTATATTTAATAATCAAAATATGATGTTACCTTATAAAAATTTCCCGGCCTGCTACACTGTATGGACGTTGCTGAAAATACCTGTGACGGAGACACCGAAGTGATGGGAAAATGACTGCCTCCTGAATAGCTACTGTTATTTTTCTTCAGACTCCATGCCATATCTTTTTATTTTACGCCATAGTGAAACCCGATCGATTCCCATTATTTTCGCGGCCTTGGTTTTATTCCCCTCACATTTGTCGAGAACCCATTTGATGTAGTTTTTCTCCTGTTCCTCCAGGGTCGGTATCTCTGAATCCTCCCGGCGATAGGTTTCGATGGAAAGATTGCTGATATAATCCGGAAGATCGCCGACGGTTATTTCCGGACCGTTCGCCAGGGCGACGGCCCGTTCAATGACATTTTCCAGTTCTCTGATATTCCCCGGCCAGCCATATTGACAAAGCAATTCCATGGATTCTTTTTTGATATTTTGGACATCTTTGTTCATGGCTTTACTTTTTTGAGACAGAAAGTGATGTGCCAGAAGCGGTATGTCGCCGTGCCGTTCGGTCAGAGACGGAAGTTTTATGGTGATGACATTCAGACGGTAAAACAGATCCTGTCGGAAGTTACCTTTTTCCACATCCTCTTTGAGATCGCGATGGGTGGCGGAGATGAAACGTACATCCACGGGTACGGGGACCTCTCCGCCCACCGGCAAAACCTCTTTTTCCTGAATGACGCGCAATAGCTTCACCTGCATACTGAGCGGCATATCTCCGATTTCATCCAGAAAAACCGTTCCGCCGTCGGCCACTTTGATCAGGCCCGCCTTTGCCTTTGTGGCCCCGGTAAAGGCATCCTTTTCATGCCCGAACAGCTCATTGGCCATTAACTCCTCTGTAAATGAACCGCAGTTAAAGGCAATGAATTCTTTTACAGAACGGGAACTAAGCTGGTGGATGGATCGGGCGACCAGTTCCTTGCCGGTGCCGCTTTCACCGAGAATCAGAACATTGATGTCCGAAGGCGCAATCTGATGAATGGTTTTCTGAATATCCATCATGACCGCGCTCTGTCCGACAATGTCGGAAATTTTCCGCTGTTTTTTAAGTATTTCTTTCAGTTCAATGTTTTCAAGTCGAAGCCGCCGTTTTAACAGCGCCTGTTTGGTAATCTGGCGAACGTCATCGATCTTATAGGGCTTGGCGATATAATAGTAGGCGCCGTCATGCATGGCCTGAACCGACGTTTCGATGGTGGCATAACCGGTGATCATAATGACTTCGGTGTAAGGCTGAAGTTCTTTTGTCTTTTTTAAAACCTGCATGCCGTCCACTTTCTCCATCTTCAGATCGGTAATCACCAGGTCGAAGCTCTTTGATTGAAGCAAATCGATGGCTTTGCTCCCATCGGCTACGGAAACGACATCGTAACCGGTTTTCATCAGAATATGCTCGAGATTCTTTCGGGCAATATCCTCGTCTTCAACAACCAGAATAACCTCTTTCTTTTTTTCCACGATGATCCTTCTATAATTCTACTTGCTCAGGCTGATGAAATGGCAAAAAACAGGTAAATGTCGTTCCTTTTCCGACTTCGCTGGAAACGGATATATTGCCGCTATGTTGTTCCATGATACCGTAAGTGATGGAAAGTCCCAGCCCTGATCCCTTTCCGACTTCTTTTGTGGTGAAAAAAGGGTCAAAAATCTTTGTTATGATATTTTGAGGAATTCCTTCACCGGTGTCAATCACCTGAAAGGAAAATCCCTGTCTGTCAAATTCGTTCTTAGCCTTGATGGTAATTTCTCCACCGTCTTTCATAGCATGGACGGCATTTGTAATAAGATTGATTATAACGCTTCTAATGCGCAGACCAACAGTGGCCAGTATGTTATCAGGAACCTCGGATCTAAGATGTATATTATCCGGAATTTCCGATTTGACATGTTTGATTGCACTGTCCACCAGATCCTTAAAATTAACCTGTTTTAGGGTCAGTGTCCTTTCCCTGGCGAATTCCAATAGCGAACGAACGATTTCCTTTCCCCTTTCCACTTCTTTTTCGGCACCGATCAACAGTTCTTTTTTATATTCCAGGTCATCTTCTTCTATTTCTTCAATGAGGATTTGAATCGATGTGGATATATTGTTGAGGGGATTGTTCAATTCATGGGCCACCCCGGAGGTCAGTCTCCCCAATGAAGCTAGCTTCTGAGCCTGTATGAGCTGTTTGCTCCTTTTTTCCAGCTCATCTATCATGTTATTGAGGCTGACCACCAGTGATTCAAATTCATCGCCGGTTTTTATTTCCGGGATATTATTAAAATCTCCGCTGGCGATTTTGGTAATGGCGTTTTCGATGGTCTTTAGCGGACGATTGACATTAAAGACCAAAAAAAGTGCAATCAAAACCGAAAGGATAAATACAGGTATCAGCGCCAAAAAATGAATGGTCTTAGATTTTCCTATCAGGTCCCGTGTAAATTCACTCTCCTTTTTTACGACTTTTTCCAGCTCGCTGGTGAGAATTCTTCCCTGCTTTCGGATCAACTCAATGGTGTCCGGAGGGACCACCAAATGTCCTTCTTCCTGTAATTTCAGGAGATTTGTAAGAGACTCCTTGTATGTGACCACTTCGTTAATCCTTTGATCGAGATTTTTTGCCAGGGTGTATTTTGAGTATTTGGTCAATATATCACGAAGGATCTCCTCTGCCTGACGGGCATAACCGAGGGCTTGAACAATATTCTCTTTGTCAAAGGATAAAAAATAGTTTTTTTCATACCGGCGGGCTTCCAGGATGCTATTAAAAAGATCGTATTTTCTCTCAATGATCTGGATCTTCTGATTGAGAACATACTGGCTGTAATAACTGCGCGCCCATATCAGGGCACTGAGACCGATAAAGATGGCAAAAGCCAAAAAAATCTTTTCTCTGATACTGATTTTCATAAGACGGATATCCCCTCTATTTAAACATAATATGGAGGGTCAACACTGCACAAAACTTTTTTAACACCCGGTATACCATATGCTATTTTATTGATCTGCCCGGTTAAATCGTCCTGATACGACGCTCCGAGATTGTCCTTCAAAGCCGGGCTCATATGGCCTGTTTTTCTTCTTTTTTGGGCCGCAACCTTGACGTGAACCTCTCCGTTTTTAACGGACACTTGGGCTTCACAGATGGATTGAAGCGCTGCGTTAAAGTAGCTGATAATGGCGGCATCATCTAAGGCCTGTTTTGATTCGTCCGTCATTAAATATGCGTCGCTTTTAGCTGCAAGACAAATAATTTCACAAGCATTATCGATTGTCAAGTCTCCGATTTTTATTATAATATCATAAAGTCTGGAATCATTGATATCTGTTTTATAAAGGTAGCGTGTCCAGTTCGAACGATTTCTATCTTCAATTTCGATATCCAACAATGCCTGTTCTCTGGATATATTCTGCTTTTGCTGTAGAAATGTGACCCGATCTTCTATTTCAGCGAAAATCCTGACTTTCAGAACCTGGGGAATTTCTGTCAGGAGAAAATGGCCGGCATGACCGTGATACACCATATTACCTTTCCTGGCATATCCTAAAAGAGCGGCTTTTATACCACCAAGGTATTCCGTCTTTCCATGGGCAATCCGTTCAATAATGGTCGGGGCATCATGAAGGGATTTGATCAATTTCTTTTCAGAGACATTAAACAATTTAGCGGCTTCAATCAGAATTTCTCTGCTGATGCACTCGTAGCCAAGCATTTCGGCTACTTTTTCGGCAATCTCCTGGCCGTGGCTGAAACATCCACGGGAGATAGTGATAATCGCCATAATACGTTCTCCTCCTAAATAATGAACGTTTTAACAAAAACATGGAACGAACGGATACAGGATTATTGAATCCCATAAAAGAAATAGAGAATGGTCAACTCCACCGTTAAAAAGATGGCCGTCATGATGAAGCCCGCCTTGGCATAGTCCACCGTTCGATAACCGCCGGGTCTCATGACGAGCGCATTGACCTGATGTGTCGGCAAGACAAACGTGTTGGATGCCGATAATCCCACCACCAACGCGGCCATTCGCGGATCACCACCGGCCATGACCGCCATGTTCATGCACAACGGAACCAGCAAAACCGTTGCACCCACATTGGAAATCACCAGCGTGAAAAAAGAGGTCATAATACCCACCGCTGCCAACAGCACAATCGGTGTCGGATGTCCAAGCATCCCGAGGACGAACTGGGCAATAAAAGCAGCGGTTCCGGTTTTTTCAAACGCCATTCCCAAAGGTATCAAACCTGCCAGAAGGAATACCGTCATCCAGTCCACGGCGCGATAGGCTTCATCCACGGAAAGCACGCCGGTGATGATCATACCCAGGGCACCGGACATCAGTGCCACTGAAAGCTGAATCTTGAAAAAAATAATTTGCGCCAGAGACACCGCCAGCCAGATCACCGCCAGTTTGGCCTTTTCAGGTCGCATGATTTCACCTTCAAGGGCCGTGGCAAAAGTGAGCGCCCGTGGCTGCGGCTGATTTCTTAAAATGTGAAATTTCTCCCAAGGTCCTTGAAGTAACAGGGTGTCGCCCATTTGGAGCCGGATATGGGTTAAGTTGCTGTAAATAATTTTATTGCCGGTAAACAGCGCCACCGGATTTACACCGTACAATTCTTTAAAATTGACTTGACTCATGGTTTTGCCGATCAATTCAGACCGGGGAGAAACCACCGTTTCCGCCATTCCGGCATTGATCACGGCTAGGCTCTCTCCGAAAATATCAAGGCCGTCTTTAACTTCCCATCCGTATTCTTCAGCCAGCATATGAACCATTTTCACCTGCCCGATAACGGCAATATCATCGCCTGGAGAAATCTTATGGCTGCTTTTCGGGACAAAACTTTTTTCATTCTCAGAAGCAAAATTGATGGCCACTACAGTCACCAGGAACTTGGGCCTGATGGCCAGGTCATCCAAGGTTTTCGGGCCGTCAAAATTATCGGGAATATGAATTTCAAATGTATGTTCAAGTCCCTCATAGGCTTCCATCAGCAACGCCGTAACGCCTTTTTCCGCTTCGCCTTCTGCGGCCGGAAGGACAAATTTGCCGAAAATAAGAAAATAGATAATGGCACTGGAAAGAAGGCAGATGCCAATGGGGGTCTGGGTGAAAAGGCCGAAGGGTTCCAGTTTTTTCCCGCCAAGAACCATCAAATCATTCAACAAAATCGTGGGACTGGCGCCCACCAGGGTGATGGTCCCGCCGATAATGGCACAGAAACCCATAGGCATCAAAATACGGGACACCGGCACCCCCATTCTTTTACCAATACGCTGGGCTGCCGGAAGAAATAGGGCCGCGGCGCCGATGTTCTGCATCATGCTCGAAATAATTCCAACGGTGCCGGATATCAGGGTAATCACTTTCTTTTCACTGTTT
>JAOUGB010000128.1 GCA_029857875.1 Desulfobacteraceae bacterium
GAATAATCCCGACAACGGTTTCATCCAGCATACTGGCAGAGGCATCCACCAGAATAAAGATCCGCTTTCCCCCCATTTTTAAATCCGTAAGATACTGGCGATCTCCCTGCCCTGGAAACGGGCGCAACCTGGAACCCAGGTCATCCTGTGTTTTGGCTCCGGCTTTCATCCGCCGAAGCTCCTCTTCAAGAGACCTTAAATCAGCTTTTAACTTATTGATATGTGTTTTGCTGGCCAGGGTGTCCTTGTCCCTATCCGCCAGTTCAACCTTTTTTTCATTGAGTATGTTTATAATTTCACGGGATCGCCCCTGTGTGGTCACCAGGTCGGCATCAATTTCGGAAAGGATGTTGCGAGACTCAACCAGTTTTTTTTTATCGTTCAAAACCTGCTGTTCCAGTTTGTTCACTTGGGCACGCAAGTCCGACGTCACGGCGTCCCGTCGATGGGCGCTTTTGGCGTTTACCACGACAAATAAAAGAATAATCGCCCCTAACCCGCAGCAGATGCAGTCAATGAAAGATAAGCTGAATACATTTAATTTTCTACGTTTCATCGGCTTCAATGCAGGCAATAATTCGAATGGTTTCTTGGGATGTTCCCAGGCGAATGACTTGGCCGAGAGCCAATCTATCACTCCCGTCGATCTGCCGATCGTCCACAAAAGTACCCTGGCTGCTGTAATCGGTCAGAATAATACTGTCGTTTTTTCGTTGGACCGTACAATGCTTTTTGGAGACATCGGATGATTTCGCCTGAACATAAATACCTTTTTCTACGGGGTAATGTTCACAGCCGATGATGAGAGGTTTTTCGGAGATGGGATAGGCCACATCACCATAGAGCAAATGTGAGGCACGTATCGTATCCGAGGTTTTATAAGAAATGACCCGGGAAGTTTTAGATTCTGCCTGCTGCCAGGGACGGCTGGTAAAGAAAGATGCCCCATTTCCCAAGTGCCCATCGGTCAACTGATCCCGGAGCTTCAAAACTCCCAGAGCACCGGCTCCGGGTTCAAGTCCAATGATTTTGCAGTTTTCTATTTCTAAAAGTTTATCCTTTAATCCCGGCAGACAGGCGACTCGATGGGTCGTTTGAAGGACGGTCAAGAAATTGTTTTTACCATGGTCATCTCGCATTTTTTCAATGAATTGGCAAATTTCATCATATATCTTCTCGCTCTTTTGAAACAACACATCACGGAGAAGAGTAATACGATAACGATGTTTTCCGTGCGATATTTCAAATAAAAAGGAGGATTGGTGTTTAAAAATATCAAGGGCGGCGGACAGGCGGTTATAAAGTTCCTGTTCTGTTGCGGCCTGATGAAGGGGATCGAATCTTGTGGCATGCACAAATTCTTCGGCAATGGTTTCCACCCAGCTCCGGTATAGCTGTTCCAGGCCAATTTCCTGGAATGTCAATGAGTTCTTCGCTGTTAGATATTCACCCTGATGGAGATGAATGATTTCAAATCGGTGCAAATGGATGTCCAGATGCAGCAGCATTGCATTTGGATAAGCGTGATATGATGATGCGGCTATGGGCAGGGATACAAAACCTTTAACAGGTATTGACAGCTCCTGAGCCATACCCAGAATAAGTCCCAGTTGTTCTTTGCTGAAAAAGTTGGGTACGGCGATGATCATCTCATCGCCATACTGTTTAACGATTTCCCAGACATGAGATAGATGGGCGTATGCGATTTCAGCATGATTTTGAGTATGCCGGTTCTTTTGTTTCAGAGGTTCCGTATTCAATTGATCCCAGAATCTGTTGATGACTTGAAGTGGAAAGAGATGTGCCTTGTCTGATGCCGGTTTTCCAACGAGCAGACGCTCTTTTTCCGGGATGGCGAATCCGGGACTTTCTTGTTCCTGTCCGTCGACGATCAGCAATCTTGCCGGATTGTCGCCGGCAACCAGGATTCCGGCATCGCTGAGTTCAAGCCCTAAAAGTGCCATTTAAATACTCCAGCAATCTATTTCGTATGCAAGTGTCTGGTCAATTTCTCCTCACAATATGCTTCGGTTTCCAAGACATATCTTTCCTGCAGCAGCTGAAGCTGGTGCAGCATGAACATAAGCACAATACTGATAAGAAGCGCGATCAGGGTGGAGTTAAAAGCTACTCCCAAGCTGCGGGTAACACCGAAAATTTCTCCTTCAATGGCCTGATGCGCCAGCCCAAGTGCATCTCCAATGCCTCGTACCGTGCCGATAAATCCGATGGAGGGAATGGCCCAGGCAATATATCTAATCATAGACAATTCAGATTCCAATCGTTCACCTTCGGCCGAACAGTAGGCATGGGTGGCATCTGCGACATCCTGAATATTCCGTGTTGAACTGAATCTTTGCAAACCGGCCAGCAATGCTCGGGGAAGCAATCCGTTTCGTTGATACGTCGGCAGCGCTTGAATTTCCCGGGACAGTTCCCGGGTATCTTCAGGCAATATACGAACCCCTTCGGCCAAAGGAATCAAGTCTTGTTGTAACAACGAACGGTGTCTTATGGTGGTAACGGCCTTTAACGCCATGATGGCCAGTGCCCAAAACATGAGAACAAAACACGCTTCCTGCTCATAATCGCGAATCAACACATAGGCAGAGCGTTCGGTTGTTTGCGTTTTGTCTTTTTGGAGCATCTCGGCCTGACGGGTCAGAATGGCGTCGGCATTGGGACGAATGATGCCGACATAAGCGGCATGAACAAAAATGATAATCAGGATCAGAGAGAAAAGCTGGTAAATAAACTCCATGGATATCGGTAATGTTTTTTTCATAGTGAATTCTCGATGTTGATTCTTTTTATATTTGTCAGCATTTTGTTTGCGCTCAATTGAGGTGTCAGATATCGTAAGGAAAATCCACACCCTGATCCACCGGAATCGTTTCTGAAGGAACGAACGGTTTCATTGGTTTTATTTTTTGGGGAACATTTTTCTCTTGTGTCAAAGTCTTTGGTTTGTTTGTCTCTTTTTGGGTTTTTGAGGCATCATCGGTGGAAACGTCGTCCGACGGTTTCTTTTGGTCATTTTGGGCAAAATAGGTTGATCCTAAATGTTGTCCGGACGGTACGTTTAATTCATACAAGAATCCTGCCGGCACAGTTCCCGCCCATGTCACTCCAGAAAGACATGCCCCCAATAAAGCAATGGCTATAAAAAATCTGTTTATCATGGTCATTTCAGATATCTGCAAACCCGAAAACCGACATCCTCACGTTTGTCATCACCGTAACTGCGATAGGCCAGCCTCAAGGTATTGATACTTCCATGTTTCCAGCTGGACCCTCTGATCACATGGTGTTTACCGTCTTTTGGTCCGGTTGGGTCCACATATGTTTTTTCGGGATCATAACTGTAAATTGAATAAAAATCGTGACACCATTCTGCCACGTTACCGCCCATATCATAGAGCCCCAGAGTATTGGGTTTAAATTTTGCCGGCGGAGCTGTTGTTACATATTCATCATTGTAACCTTCGAGAACAGTGGGAAGCAAGTTTTTTGCGGATTGATCGGAATAATTCCCGGATAATTGAACAGGGGGAAATGTGTTTCCCCATGGATATTTCGAAAATGCATGTTTACCGATAAACCGGGCACAGTACTCCCACTCTGCTTCGGTGGGCAGTCTGTAACCGGTATTTAACGGCTCGGCGGCAATCAACGTGTTCCCTTTTTGAACATAAGCCGGTGGCAGTGACTCTTTGGCGCTGAGCCAGTTGCAGAACCGGGCAGCCTGTTCCCAGGTGACTTGAACCGCGGGCTGGGCAGCATTGTTCAGACTCTGTGATTTAAAAAGACCTGAATTGTGTTGGGCTATAAACTCCTTGAATGCCTGGTTTGATACTTCTTTAAGGCCCATGTAAAACGGCCGTGCTAGTTTGACCTTTCTAAAGGTCTCATTGGATCTGTGACCCTGTTCTCTGCGTGAAGATCCCATGGTGTAGGACCCGGACTGGATTAACTTCAATCTATAGCCTGTCTTGGTCGTGATTACCAACGGTTCAGTTTCTTTGGAAACCCCCTTTTTCTTCAGCGCAACTTTCAATTGTTTTGGAAATCCAGGTTGGGGTGTGATGGAGATTCGATAGGGATGAAAGCCTTTTTTATTGAATTCCAGTTTGTGTTCCACGGCGATCAAATTTAATTTTTTCGGAACAACGCCCCATGATTTGCCGTCTATTATTAGTTCGGTGTCGGGCGGTTCAACCGACAGGTGGACGATGCCTCGTCTGGGTTTTAAATTCACATTGAGCTGTTTCGATGCAGCCGTTACAACTTGTACCTTACGGTTTGTTTTTTCATAACCGGCCTTTGAAATTTGAACAACATGATGTTTGTCCGGAGAAAGATCGAATGTCAGCGGTGTCTGACCGACGAAGGTCCCGTCAATTATGATATTGGCTCCGTCAGGTTTAGTGTTGATCGTCAATTTGCCGTCTGCCGGCTGAAGCCGTACATCTCTTATTTCTTGGGGGTCATTCGGTTTTACATTCAGACGGTGTTTCCATGTTTTAAAACGATCGGCATTGATTTCAAGAAGATAAGATCCAGACGACAGTTGAATGTTTAAGGGGGTTTTCCCAAAGGATTTTCCGTCGATCAAAACATTTGCGTCTATAGGCACGGAACTGATGGTGATATCCGACCAACCCGGAAGCATCGCCATGTTAAACTCCTGAAATTTGCCACAACCGTGTACGTTAACATCGGTCTGAAAGTTCTGATAATTCTCGGCAAGAATTTCAATTTTGTGCAGGCCCGGCAGTATTTCAAGATTCTCTATGGGGGTGTTTCCGACCACAGTGCCATCGACATATACCTGTGCCCCTAATATGTTACTTTCTGTATCACCCGAATCATATGTGCGGATCATCAGGCGACCGGGACGTTTTTGCATCTTTAGATGCAAATTCTGGCGTTTTTCATCGCCGACCCAAAATGTATGATCAAGGGGTAAAAAACACTCTTTGAGAGCCGAAAGCTTGTATTCTCCGGGACGTATCAAGTAATAGTTTCCGATTCGAGGCGTAAGGATACTTCCGGAAAGCACGATACGTTCCGGAACCGGCTCGATGTCTATCACGACCTGCCGGGCGGTGAAGACAAACCATGCCGAGATACAAAGAAAAATCAGCACGATTCCAATAAGAACGCCGAAACCCCATTTAAAAATGATAAACGGCTTTGGTCTTTTAGATGAAGGCTTGGACCGAAAGGATATCGGTTCGATTGTTATTGGCGTTTTATCGCCACCGTTGTCTTGGATTATGTCTGCCAATGTCACACCTTAATGGTACAAATTATGGATACGCGCAACGATTTCTGTCCGGGTTTCACGGTGATTTTTAGCCGGACATCCTGGTATCCGTTGCGTGAGCCGACCACTGTATATGTACCGGGTCTTAGCGATAATTCGCGAAAGGTAAATTTGCCGAGTTTTCCGACTTTATAAAAGGCGATTTCCGTAAGGTTATCGGACTCGATCATCACTTTAACGGGAGTTTTGGCGAGATCCACCAGGGTTTTTAACTCGTTTAATCGGGTGTTGAAATGCGGACCTCTCTGTTCCAGTTTCTCGGCCTCCTCGATCAAACGTATCGCATTTTCAAGCTGTTGGTCCGATTCCATGACGTCGGGTTTTTCAAGAAAAAATCCAATCCGTTTGGCAATCCGAATTTGTTTCAAAGAGCGTCTTTTACCCTGGACGGCAAAACTGATATCGGGATCAACTTTAAGAACTGCCAAATAAGATTCGAAGGCCTGTTCCCAATTTTCAGCCTGTTCGGCAGACATTGCTTTTTGTCGCAGTTTTTCAATTTTATTCAAACGGATGGCCTCGTCAACCTGCGATAGAGCGCTTTTTACTTCACGTGAATCGGGCCGGAACGATTTTGCCTTTAAAAGCGTTGTTCTGGCGAGTTGATAATGGCCGTTGTGATATGCCGTGAGCCCATCTGACATGAGTTTCTGAAACTGTTCGCCGACGATTTTTTCTTTCATCCGGTTTAAGCCATTTTGAGCTTCTCTGGATTCAGGGTCCAATTGCAGTGCCCTTTGGTAATCGGCATGTGCAAAAGCAAACCGATTATTTTCTTCATGGTTTTTCCCAAATTTTATCAGACGGTTCACTTCATCAAGCTTCTTTGCCCGTTCCAAATTCCGTCGGGCGGATTCATCGGACGGTTGAATTTTTAAAGCCGTAGAAAATTTTTGTTGGGCAATGACACTGTCACCATTTTCAAGAGCCTTCTGACCTTCCTCCATCAGTTTTTGAAACACAGTCCCGGTGTTATCGATCAACTTGGTTGCTTTATCGGCGGCTTGAGCATATTTTTCAGCTGCAACAGCAAACGAACGATCCATAAGCAGCCGGTCTCCTTCCTTGCTGAGGGCTGTCATGGCTTCATATTCTTCACCACCCCAAAGGGGACCATCTTTATCATCTATCTCTTTTTTAAGTTTCAATAACTTTGCCAACTCCTTGTCTGCCGTTTCTTTTTCCAGTTCAAGTTTGGCAGTGTCGACGGTTTGCACTGATTTCATTGCCGGTTGCTGCGCTGAGGGAACGAAAACCGGTTCTGTCGTGGTGCCGACCCGTTCTTTGTTCGTCTTGGGAATATTCAAATCCTGTTTTTTTAAAATCCCGGTTTCCGATGGTTCTGTATGCTCCATGTCTTTAGCAAGATTCACCGGATATCTCGATAAATGGCGGATAAGAAAAAAACCGCCTGCAACCATTGAAGCAAGAATGATGAGTAATAATAAAATGGTGATAGAGGTTATTCGAAAAGAACGATGTGAGTCGGGCTGATCGCTTTTTTTGCGCACCTCAAGGGGCGTGATGATTTCCACGCCAAAATCTGAAGTCTTTTTACCTTGAGGAGTT
>JAOUGB010000129.1 GCA_029857875.1 Desulfobacteraceae bacterium
AACCGGTTTGCTTAAAAAGTCGTCAAAGCCCACTTCATTGTCTTTTTGTTTTTCACACTCGAAAAGGAAAGATAATGCAATCAGAGGAAGATCTTGGATCGAAGATTTAACATTACGTATTTGCTTTGCGATTTCATACCCATTCATAACCGGCATTTTGATATCAAGTATGCAAAGATCAATTGGATTTTTAGCATCCAGAGCCTTTTGCAAAGTGGGTAAGACATCTTCCACCTTATTAAGTGCGGTAACATCCATTCCTGCTGAGATTAATATTTTGGTTAATATATTTAAACTGTTGAGGTTGTCATCGACAACAAGTATCCGTTTGCCGGAGAGTGTCGAAGGAGCAACTATTGGGTCTATATTACGGTCCGTTTTCTCCAGCCATGCAGTAAAGTGAAAGATGGTTCCGGGTTTCCCCTTGCATGAACGATAAAAAGTTGTCGGTTGATGATTATTTGGAGTTTTGGAACGATTTTGCAATCGACAATTTTCAATGTTCAGTTGAGAATTGACAGGGCTTTCCGCCCAGACATCACCCCCCATCCTGTTTGAGATTTGCTTGCATATCGAAAGCCCCAAACCTGTACCACCATATTTTCTGGTGGTCGAACCGTCAGCCTGTTTAAAAGGTGCAAAGATAGTGGATAATTTGTCTTTTGGAATACCGATACCGGTATCGATCACTTTTGCATGAATTTTTACCTGGGTATCATTTTCATCTTCAGCATCTATAAAGAGCTCGATTTCACCAGATTCGGTAAACTTAACTGAATTTCCCATAAGATTGGTCAGGACTTGCTGGAATCGTAACGGGTCTCCTTTGACAAGTGAAGGAAGATGATCACCGATGTTACAAAGAATTTCGACAGGTTTTGAATGAACTTTCGGAAAAGTGAGTTCACAAATATCGTATGCAATAAGTTCTGGATCAAACTCGGTATCCTCAAAATTGAGCTGCCCTGCTTCTATTTTAGAAAAATCAAGGATATCGTTGATTAATGATAAAAGACTATCACCACTTCTTTGTATCGTTTCCACGTAATCCAGCTGATTTGGAGTTAGATTGGTATCAAGAAGTATTTCCGTAAAACCGATAATTCCGTTCATTGGTGTGCGGATTTCGTGACTCATGTTGGCGAGGAAGTGACTTTTGGCTTTATTGGCGTTTTCTGCAGCTTCACGCGCTTGCTTAAGGCTTGTGTTGGTCTCTCGTAACTGCGCTGTTCGCTGCGCAATTTCAGATTTAAGGGTTTGTGAATACTCTTCTTGTTGTTGTTGAATGATCTGATATCCGCGATGATTATCCTCTAAAATTTCCTGATATTTCTTTTCAAGGACACTGATTTTCCGATCGTATTGCTTCCTTAGAGTGGTTAAAAATTCCTGTTCATTTTGGAGGGTAATCTGGGACAGAAACAGTTCGATACACAATTGAATAGCGGTGGCTTCATATTGTTCGATGGATGAATCGGAACCATACTTTGACAAACAATATATTAATACAGCATCTAATTCTTGAATAAAGATTGTGTTCACAAAATCTTTTTCATTCAATTCGAAAAAAAACATACCTTTTTGCTGTTGGGCACGATGAACAATGGTGTTGCGGACTTTGGATGATAGAACGAGGTTGTCTCCATAAAAACATTCACTATCATGATTTAAAACAAGCTGAAACTTGCCTTGGGGTATTCTTTTTCTCAAAAACAAAAGAAATTGTTTGAGTTCTGTTTCATGATCTGTAAATTCACTGAAAATATCTCCCGGGATATACATCTATTTTACTCCTCGTGAGGTTCATAAAGATCCTTGGCTTTCGACATCTCATTCGGCAGGTCCCTGACAAGCGCTTTATATTCTTTCACATTATCGCGAATGTGATTGGCCAGCGGAAGTGAAAGTTTCGCCTTCATTCCAGGAATAGCGGTATAATCCAACTGGGAAACAATATATTCCGCCAGTTGAATGACTCCTGTAAGGCTTGAAGGGGAGACATGATCCAGGGTTTTATGATGGCGTTGAATGCCTTCCTGAACTTCAATGGGAAGTTGCCAGTCTTTAGCCAACAGGTGTCCGATCTCGCAATGATCCGTACCGACAATTTCTTTTTCGTAATCGGTGATCGGCTTAGAATTTTCATCATAGGTGTTGCATACCATAGAAAATAAATCCGGTGCCGTCTGATCTTCGACAATCATACCAATGTCATGAAGAATACCGCACAAAAACGCATTTTCTCCATTTAAACCAAAGATTCGCTCCATAATCATTTGACTGCAAATGCTGACGGCAGCACAATGAAGCCATAAACGGTTTCTGGAAAAAGCGTTCTTGCTATTTTTGCCTTTGAATACTTCCTTCAAGCCTTCAGTAACGATCATGTTACGCAGGTTATTCATGCCGATAACGACAACCGCTCTGGAGATACTATTGACTTTCTGCCTCAGGCCATAATAGGGACTGTTGGCTCCGCGCAGTATTCTCAAAACAAGGGTTGGGTCCATTTTGATCATTTTTTCAAAATCCTGCATCGTGCTGTTTTCATCAGAAATCAGTTTGGTGAGCTGAATGGTTATATGAGGCAGGGTTTTGGCTGTGGTAAATTTTTTAAGCAATCCCTTCGCAGTTGGCATTTATTGGTCTCCTCGATAATCATTAAACGTCACTGAAATTCTATAATCCAACGAAATCAAATTTCTTTTAAGGACAATTTATTCATGCCACCCATTACTCCATTATTTCAATTGGGGCGAAGCCCCTAAGTTCTTTGCATTGCAATAGGGTAGTATTGAAACTACTTTTAATTTTTGTAGCACAAATTATGCCAAGTGATCGATTATACATATCATTTAATAGATTAAGGTCTTAAGGAGTTTTTTTATCCAATTATTCATCCCTTCCATAGTAAAAACACCTGCGAATTGAGAAAAACCTATGAAAATAGGAATGAAATATTCTTAAAGTATGAATCAGAATTTGAGAGAGTGTTAGATTTCTGACACTTTCTCAAAAAAATAATGTATTTTGAAAATACATTCTATTGAGATGTCAAAAACCACAACAAATTATGTATTGACAACTTTACCAATTTGCGTCAAGATTCGCTTATGCTCAATTCACTCTCTCCAATTCCATTATATCATCAGCTATCGAACATTATCCTGGATAAAATACGGTCAGGAGAATATCCGCCAGGCTCAAAGATTTTATCCGAGAATGAGCTTGCTGCCCGTTACGGCATAGGAAGGCCCACGGCCAGACAGGCGACGGATCTTCTGGTTAGAAAACGCATCCTGATGCGAAAGAGGGGTTCAGGAACATTTGTATGTGAACTGCAGAAAGAGGTTGATCTTTTTTCATTGGCCGGCACAACATCGGCTTTCAATAAAAAAGGCATAGTGGTTACGACGCATATCCTTCAAAATATTCGGCTGGAGCAAATCAGATATGATCCGGAAAATCCTTTTTCAAAAAAGAAGGCTTATTTTTATTCCCGGCTCAGTCGGGTTGAAAAGGTGCCGGTTCTTATCGAAGATATGTATCTCCATGATATGTTGTTTAAAAAGATAGATAAGATTGACCTGTCTTGCCGATCTCTTTCCCAAGTTGTCGATGAACACTATTACATGAAACCCAGTAGCGGTAGGCAGAACTTTAGAATTGGCTATTTAACCGGCGAAAAAGCGAATACTTTAGAGGTTACGCCAGACACCCCAATTCTTATGGTAAAACGATTTTTGAACTTTGATCAAACAAAAAACGCTATTTATTCAGAACTTTATTGTCGAACAGATCAGTTTGTTTTTTCACAGACTTTGGGAGCTTATTCGTAACCTAAATGATGATATGAACTAACGAATCTTTAATGAATACGGAGATATTGCGATGAAAGACAGAGGATATTATGAAGGTTTCGGGGGGGCTTATCTCCCTGAAATCCTTATTGCCACTTTTGATGAACTGGTCGAAACATTTCAAAGGGCAAAAAACGATTCCGGTTTCTGGCGAGAATATGTCGACATCATGTCCACATATTCTTGCCGCCCCACACCATTGACGTTTGCCGAAAACCTTACGAAACATTTTGGGGGAGCCCGTATTTATATCAAGCGGGAGGACCTCAACCATACCGGCGCACACAAGGCCAATAATGTTATGGGGCAGGGGCTTTTGGTAAAACGAATGGGAAAAACGCGGGTCATTGCAGAGACCGGAGCAGGCCAACACGGGGTGGCCACTGCCACCATGGCTGCGAGATTTGGATTCAAATGTACCATCTATATGGGAGAGGTTGATGTCCAACGACAGCGTCCAAATGTATTCTGGATGGAGCGATTGGGCGCAGAAGTTATTACGGTACGTGAGGGGACCCGGATCTTAAAGGATGCCATTAATGAATCTTTCCGGGATTGGGTGACAAATATGGATACCACCCATTATGTCTTGGGCACGGCATGTGGGCCTCATCCTTTTCCGGAAATGGTTTCTTTTTTTCAATCGATTATCGGAAAAGAGGCGAGAAAACAGATCCTTGAAATAGAAGGCAGGCTTCCTTCACGAATTTATGCCTGTGTCGGCGGGGGGTCCAATGCATTGGGGATTTTTCAATCTTTTCTTAATGATCCGGTTGAACTTGTGGGCGTCGAGGCAGCAGGAAAAGGATTAAAGACCGGACAACACGCGTCCCGCCTTTCTTGCAAAGATGCCAGCGTTGGTGTTGCCCAGGGATATAAAACATACTTTCTTCAGGATGATGACGGCCAGATGAAAGAGACTCACAGTGTTGCCGCCGGTCTGGATTATGTCGGTGTTTCACCGATTCTGGCGAACTTATCTGAAAAAGGTCGGGTTCGATTCGAAGCAGCGACAGACAAAGACGTCGTCGATGCCCTGTCGCTTACCATCAGAAAAGAGGGTTTGATTCCCGCACTTGAGTCAGCCCATGCCTTTGCACAGGCATTTAAAGAAGCCTCAGCAATGTCAAAGGAAGATATTGTTCTGATCAACCAATCCGGCAGAGGAGACAAGGATATTTTTACCGTCGCCGATGCTTTTGCAGATCCTAAGTGGCAGGAATTTATAAAGAAAAAAGCGGAGGAATATCATGCTTGAATCATATCTGAAGCAAAGGCTTAAAGAAAAAGAGATCCTGTTAATGACCCATATTGTTCTTGGATATCCCACATTCGAAGATGCTTTCAGAATTATTGAGGCAATGGTAAACGCCGGTGTTGACCTGATGGAACTGCAGATCCCTTTTTCAGAACCGATTGCTGACGGGCCTATCATTTTACACGCCAATCAAAAAGCACTTGCAGGAGGAGCTACCGTACAAAAGTGCATGGACTTTGCCCGAAAAGCTGCCCAATCCTTTGATATTCCCTTTCTATTTATGAGTTATTACAATATTCTTTTTAAGTACGGAGTTGATCGGTTTGCCGGTGAGATGCACAACAGCGGAATTGTTGGGGCTATTGTTCCGGATCTTCCACCTGAAGAAGGAGGGGATTACCTTGATGCCATGGAAAAATATGATCTCTCACCAATCTTCATATTTTCTCCAACAACACCGGAAGAACGGATGGTATACCTGAACTCCTTTGGAAAAGGCTTTATCTACTGTGTGGCCAGAAAAGGGGTTACCGGTGTGGCGACGGACTTTTCCAAACAACTGAAGGAATATCTTTCGCGATGCCGAAGGGCCACCGAACTTCCTCTGGCACTCGGTTTTGGTGTAAAGGGAAGGGAGGATATTGATTTTTTAAAAGGAAAAGCCGACATTGCCGTCATCGGTTCGGAAACCATTCGCCTGGTGGATACCGCAGGTGTTGGTGCAGTGGGTGAATTTATCAACAGTCTACGGAGTGATTGACGCATCAGTAGGTCAAAAGATCAGAAAACAGTCCGCCACAAAGATCGGCGGATAAAAAGGTGAGAAGTTTAGAAGGTTGGAAGATCAGAGGATTGGTTTCTTTCTCACCTTCTAACTTTCTTACCTTCCTACCTTCCCATATCCCCCGTTACCTATCACCTGGTATATATTTTCGAAAAATCAGCGTTGCATTGGTTCCCCCAAAACCGAATGAATTCGAAAGCACAATATCGACATCAACCGATTTTGTCTGGCCTATGACATAGTTCAAGCCTTCACATTCCTGGTCAACCTGTTCAAGGTTCAAGATCGGCGGTATCTTATTATTATATATCGATAATACGCTGGAAATAGCTTCGATTCCGCCAATGGCGCCCAGCGAATGTCCAAGTTGAGATTTGTTGGCTGTAATAAACGGTTTTTCTTTTCCAACGCCAAATACTTTTTTTAAGGCGGTGGCTTCATTGATGTCACCTTTTGGGGTTGAGGTGGCATGGGGATTAATCAAATCAACGTCTTCCGGCTTAATTTGTGCATCTTCCAATGCCAGGTTAATGCATCGAATGGCACCATCCATGTCAGGATCGGTAATATGACTGGCATCCCCGGTCATGGCAAAGCCGATGAGTTCAGCATATATTTTGGCCCCTCTTGCCTTGGCATGATCCAGATCTTCTAAAATCAGGATGCCCGATCCATCCGCCATGATAAAGCCATTCCGATTGATATCAAACGGACGAGAAGCGGATTGGGGCGTTTGATATGACGACGATAGGGCTTTAAGTGCATGAAAACCGGCGATGGTTAACGGCGTGATCGCAGCTTCTGTTCCGCCACAGGCAATCGCGTCTTCCTTTCCCATTTGAATTCTCTGGAAAGCCTCACCGATTGCGTGAGCTCCGGAAGCACATGCCGTTGCAAGGCAGGCATTGGCACCTCTGGCCTTAAAGGAAATACTGACATTGCCTGCG
>JAOUGB010000130.1 GCA_029857875.1 Desulfobacteraceae bacterium
ATATTTTAGCGAGGGTGGGTTCGAATCCCACCCTCTCCGCCATGGTACAGCACCTTAAGAAATTGATATCACCTCCAATTTTTCGGAGAGATGTCCGAGCTGGCCGAAGGAGCACGACTGGAAATCGTGTGTGCTGTCAAAAGCGGCACCGAGGGTTCGAATCCCTCTCTCTCCGCCATATTAAAATTAGATAGAGCATCGAAACATTACAAAAATCTCGCATCGAGACCTTTGAAAAATGAACATTTTTGTTCGAGTTCAAGGAAGGCGATAATTTTAACCACAGGAATACATTGAGTATTTCGAGGATTAAAATTTTGAGCCTGACGCAGAAATCGGGCAAAAAGAGGCGTTTTGCAAAGGTTTCGCATCCTTATTAAGGAATTTTTATTGTGTCCTATCTTGTACTTGCGCGTAAATACCGCCCCCAAACATTTGATGAGGTCGTAAAACAGGATCATATCACACGCACGTTAACCAACGCTATTTCAGCTGGTCGTGTCGCCCATGCCATCCTGTTTTCAGGACCAAGAGGAACCGGGAAAACAACGGTTGCGCGAATATTGGCCAAATCCATGAATTGTAAAAATGGTCCTACACCGGTTCCATGCAATGACTGCAGATCCTGCAGAGAGATCACCGCAGGGAATGCTGCAGATGTGTTCGAAATTGACGGCGCTTCAAACAACAGTGTTGATCAAATCAGGGATCTTCGTGAAAATGTCAAGTACATGCCCGCCCACAGTCTTTATAAGATATATATTATTGACGAAGTTCACATGCTCAGCATCGCCGCCTTTAATGCGCTTTTGAAGACATTGGAGGAGCCACCGCCCCATGTCATGTTTATCTTTGCTACCACAGAACTTCAGAAGATCCCCATAACAATACTTTCAAGGTGCCAGCGACACGATTTCAGACGTATTGATGTTGAATCGATTTCCAAACATATGAAAAAGATTTGCGTCAAAGAAGATGTCGACATCGACGTTGAAAGTTTAGGGTTAATCGCACGTGAAGCAAACGGAAGCATGAGAGATGGTCTGAGCCTTCTGGATCAAGTCATGTCCTGCACACAAGGTGCCATTGAGCATGACCAGGTTCTGGATATACTTGGCGTCATTGATCGAGACATTATTTTTAAAATATCAAGCGCTGTCATACAGGGAGATATCACGAAGATTCTCGATATTCTGGACGAGGTGTATAGCGCGGGCCATGATATGAAGAAACTGTACACCGATTTAATCGAACATTTCAGAAATTTACTCATTGTCAAGATGGGGGAAAAAACCCTCAAACTGGTGGATATCCCTGCATATGAAATAGACTTGATGCTTGATCAGACAAAGAACGTCCCAAAAACATTTTTGAATCAGCTTTTTGATTTACTCTTTAAAGAGGAACCGATTGTAGAACATTCTTCACGATCAAAGCTTGCAATTGAGATGGTTTTTATCAGGATGTTTCAGATAAAACCTGCCCTGCCCATTGATGTTCTTATCGAAAAGCTCGATCATCTAAAAAAAGATTTCGATGAATCTCTGGAAACTTTTATAGGTTCTGCTAACAGATCCTCTCAACCAACCCCCAGCTTGGTAACAGGGACAGCAGAATCCACAGAGACCTTTGCCAAATGTCATATAGCACCAGCAGATCGCGATGAGATCTTGGAGAATAAATGGGAAAAACTGTTATCAATATTTTTAGAAAAACATCCATCTCTTGCAACCAACCTTAAAAATTCCAAAATAAAAGGACTGACTAACAATCAGCTGGAAATCGAAGTCAATGGAAACGATTTTAATATAAATATGGTCAGGAAAGAAAAAAATATTGGCATTATTAAAAAGGTGTGCCGCAACTTTTTCGGAAAAGAGATAGATGTAATTATAGGCACAAAAAAAATAACGGAAAATAAACATCATCAAAAAAATAGCCGGAAGGTCCGTTTAAAACAGGAAGCCTTAAGCCACCCTATGGTTACCGATGCGTTGGAGATTTTCAACGGTAAAATTGTTGATGTTAAGATTTTATAGGAGGTATTTCAATGAAAGGCTTGGGAAAAATGATGAAGCAGGCACAGCAGCTTCAGGCTAAGATGTTAAAATTACAGGAAGAAATGTCTGAAAAGACAGTTGAAACAAGCTCTGGTGGCGGAATGGTAAAGGTTGTTGCCAACGGCAAACAACAACTGGTATCCATTCAAATAGAACAAGAAGTTGTGGACCCGGATGATGTGGAAATGCTCCAGGACTTGATTTTGGCAGCCGTAAATGATGCATTAACCAAAGCACAGGAAATGGTCTCCGGAGAAATGAACAAGCTTACCGGAGGTATGAATATACCAGGACTAATGTAGTTAGTGTCCATCCATAAATGGCCTTTTTGCCCAATCTCTGCGTTATGCTCAAAAAATAATCCTCGGAATATAATACATATGCCTGTGGTTATTTTTTTCGCATGCCTTGATCTTGAACAAAAATCCTCATTTATGGATGGACACTATTTAATTATTTTAAATTTTTGATCGTCTATTCACTCTTAACTATTCACTATTTACTGTTTACTACTTACTTTTAATATGAGTCATTATCCAGCATCTGTTTTGAAATTGATCAAAAACCTTTCAAGACTACCGGGAATCGGGGAAAAGACCGCTGAACGGCTTGCGATGCACATACTTCGTGCGCCTCGCAGGGAGGCTGAACAGCTTTCTCACAGCATTATCGAGATCAAAGAAAAGGTAAAATTATGTTCCATGTGTTTTTCGCTCAGCGACACGGCTATCTGTAGTATTTGCAGTAACCCCACAAGAACAGCTTCAATTTTGTGTGTTGTCGAGCAACCGGCCGATATGGTGGCAATTGAAAAATCTGGTTCCTTTAACGGACTTTATCATATCTTAGAAGGCGCTCTCTCTCCAATGGACGGTATTGGTCCCGATAACATTAGGATTAAAGAACTTGTCACAAGGATTTCCCAAGGAAAGATCAAAGAAGTCGTTCTTGCCACAAGCACAAATATTGAAGGGGAGACCACAGCCGCCTACATTGCAGAACAACTGGAAAATTATGCGGTCAAAACAACTCGAATTGCATCGGGGGTTCCCATTGGAGGTGACCTGAAATATGTCGACCAGGTTACCCTGAAAAAAGCAATGGAGACTCGGCATGCCATATAACAATTTAAAATCAGAAGATATTTTTAAATGTCAGAAATGTGGTGATTGCTGTAAGGGATATGGAGGAACTTTTATCACCGAAAAAGAAATCGAAACGATAGCCGCTCACATTCATACGGATCCTGATACGTTTGTTGAGAATTACTGCCGGATTTCAGGGGGAAAGAGGATTCTTGCACAGGCCGGGGATATGTACTGCATATTCTGGGACGGGCTGTGCACCATTCATCCGGTTAAACCCCGCATGTGTAAAACATGGCCTTTTATAGAAAGTATACTTGTTGATACCAGCAACTGGTACATCATGGCTTCTCTATGTCCGGGTATTCGAACGGATGTGCCCTACAGAATAATAAAAAAATGTGTGACTGAAGAACTTTCAAAAAATTTATGATAACTTCCAGTCTTTTACATCTGATAGTTGATAAATATTTTTTTCCTCCCCGTCAGAGATTATCCTGCGAAGAATATTCATTTCTTCAAGGTCTTTCAGGCCTTCAATTAGTAACGCTTCAGTACCGTTCCACATGCTGGATAGATTCTTCGTAGAGATTACCGTGTTATTGTCCGAGAGGTTACAGCATATCAAGTATACTGAAACCGTCTCCACCGATAGGTCCAAATTGAAAATTTCCTGGTTCATGGCCGGGGTCTGGTTTTGCGAATCCATAAGGGCTCCTCTGGTTTAGTCTCGGTTATGGGTTGTTGAATAAGGGATATTAAGCCGGCAATTGTAATTTTTGTGTTTTTTATATCAAAAATATAAGTGTACATCATCAAAAATCAATAAAAAGGATTATATGATAGGCGTATTCGATTCAGGAATCGGTGGACTTACCGTTGTCAGATCTCTGATGGAGCGGCTTTCCGGCTATGACATTGTCTACTTCGGTGATACGGCACGTACACCATACGGAACCAAGAGCGCTGAAACCGTTATAAGTTATTCTCTTGAAAACATTGAGTTTCTTTTAAAACACGGCGCAAAAATCGTTGTCATGGCTTGTAATACCGCCTCAAGTGTCGCTTCTCATCGTGTGGCTGAAACTTTCGATATTCCGATATTCGAAGTGGTAACGCCGGCAACGGAACAAGCAGTTAAAAGTTCTGGGAAGTTGGCCGTTGGAGTCATCGGAACACGAGCAACGATAAGAAGTGGCATTTACGAAAAAAAAATCAAGGCAATGAAACCGGCGGCAAGGGTCTATTCCGTTGCCTGTCCGCTTCTGGTTCCTTTGGTGGAAGAAGGATGGCTGAAGAAACCCGAAACCATTATGATCATTAAAAAATACCTGCATCCTTTAAGAGTCAGACAGATAGATACGCTTATTCTCGGATGCACCCATTATCCGTTATTAAAAGATAAGATCCAAAGAAAAATCGGGAAAAAAGTAATCATAATAGACTCTTCGATTGCAGTTGCGGAAAAGGTTAAATCTTTTTTGGATACACACCCTGAAGTTGACCATTTGCTGGGAAAGAAAGACGAGTTTAGGCTTTTTGTTTCAGATATCACCGAGCAGTTTGAAAAGACAGCCAGGTTCACGCTTAAACGAAAGGTTTTTCTTGAACATATAAAACTGTAGATTCCCTCCTCTGGATTACTCCCATGGCTCTTGTGAACTGGACTGCACATTTTAGAATAAAGACAATCGGTTCGGTAAGGATTGGGTCTAATCTCAATAATTAAGCTGCTTTACCAAAAATGAATCTCCGTTCTCTAAAAGCTCCATAAAAATACTGCCGTTGTTTTCTTTCCAAACCCCTTTTTGCGATTGGTAACGGGTGAAAAATCTACCCCGTATCATAAGGTTTTTGCTGGCGGTCTGTTTGGAATAGGACATAAGTTCAATCCGGTATGTAAGAGATTCCTTACCCTCCATATTTTTGCGGTAGTCCGGCAACAGTTCATGAAAAGGCTTGTTATTTTCAGTGGCATCCGAAGTAAAAAACGTTATAAATTTGTCGAGATCTTTATTTGTATAGGCTTGGCAGTAGTCGTTTAAAAAGGATTTCAGTCGATTCAATTCGTTTTTTTGTTGATTAATATCTACTTCAGACGTTATTTGTTTCATTTTCTTTTCGGATTCGGTCAAGGAGGGTTTTACATCAGTTTCAGCCACCTTCTCCACCCCAGGTTCAGGCACGGCAGCCGTCAACGTGTCTTCACCCACAGCAGTAGGCGATGCTTTTTCCGACAAATCTTCTCCAGCAACTTCTTTTTGGACGTCATCCTTTGAAGCCTCTTCGACTTTCGGGCTGATAAGCGTTTGCTTTTCGGGTACTAAGGCATCACCGGCAGTTACTGGTATTTCTTTCGAGGTTTGGGATGAAACTGTTTCTTTTACTATACCGGTTTGTATGGCGTCATCTTTAGAAACAGTGTCTGTTTTGCCGGCACCAAACTGCTTTTCTGCGGGCTTTTCATCTTTTAAAAGATTGGTATCCGATTCTGACTGTATCTCCTCATTTCTTTTAGTCACATCAAGTGGAGCGTCCGTTGATTGGGCTTTTACACTTTCCAGTTGAGCCGGAAAAGTTGATTCGGGTATTTTTTGTGCTTCCGGAGCTTCAACCTGCGCTTTGGCTGTTTGATCCACCGGTTCAGACGCTTGAGGTACGAGAATTGTTCCCGAATCGATCGGTTTCTTCTGAACCAGTTTTATGGTTTTAGTTTCCTTTTGACCGGCTTGATAGTAAAAATAACTGCCGATAAAGATGACCATTGCTAACCCGGCAACGAATAAAGAAATCACTTTGACAGGATGTTGTGTTGATTTTTTTTCAGCCTCCGCCGTTATCGCCTTAACCGGTTTAGTGGGTATCTTTGCTTTCTCTTCGAATCTAATACTTGGTCTTGCTGGAGGTTCTTCAAGAACACCCGATTTTATGATTTTGATTTTTTTAATATATTCACGCAACATTTCAATCTCGTTAATGGTGCGTGTTTGTTTCGTGAAACTCAGCTCTTCTTTGCGCTTTTCAAGCTTTTTAAGCTCTTTTAAGCCGTATTCTATCCCTTGCATAAGCTGGTCATTTTCGTCCAGATTCGCATCGGGAATGCCGATCAAGTCAATAATCTGTTCCTTGGAGTAACCCAAAAGCACAAAATGAAATACCAATTTCAACCGTTCACGGTCATATCTGTTGTATACACGTCGTTTCAGTTTCGAAGCCCTGGGGAGTATAAGCCCATTTTCCTCACAAAAACGGATATGACTCTTTTTGACGTCCAACTCTTTAGCAAGATCAGATATGGTAAAATAACCGTTGGATTGATCCATTCGTATCACCCATATTCCAAATTTACCTGAGTTTGAGAACCTTGTATATTCCAAACTCTTTATTTAGATACTCGATAACTTTATAAAATTATAGAACAAATACGTTTTCTTGTCAAAATAAAACAGACTGAATACACATCAAAACGTCGGGACCCAGCTTCTCTTTAATGGGTATCCGATTTTTCTCGGGCTACAGCCTTTCCATCAAATTGAGCAGCAACCGAACACCAAATCCTGTACCTCCCACCCCGCAATATGAGGATTCTTTCTTGGCATATGCAGGTCCTGCAATATCAATATGCGCCCAGGAAGTATCTTTTACAAATTCCGAAAGGAA
>JAOUGB010000131.1 GCA_029857875.1 Desulfobacteraceae bacterium
TGCTTTTTTTAGTCAATATTTTTATTAAGTTTATTTATGGGAAGGATAAAACAATGTACAAAATACACCCCATTGTCGTGGGAACAAAAGTTTTTGATAAAAGCATGATGACATATCAGTATGGGGCCGGTCAGGAATATACCATCCCTATCTATTGTTGGTATTTAGAAGGGGGCGATCGAAAAATTCTTGTGGATACCGGTGAAATGAACCCGATTCGATCCGAAACCCGAGAAAAATCTATCAGCGGTAAAATTTATACATTTGAAGAAGGGTTGGCCCGCTGGGATCTAAGCCCAACGGATATCGATATGATCATCCATACCCACCTGCATAACGATCACTGTGAAAATGATTATAAATGTGAAAATGCTGAAGTTTTTGTTCATGTAAAAGAACTGGAAAGGATTCATAATCCCCATCCATTGGATTACCGCTATGTTGAAGATTATATCGAAGATGTAGAGGAAAACGGGCAGATCCGAAAAATTTTCGGAGACACGGAAATTTTACCGGGCCTCCGGGTATTGCATACCCCGGTTCATACAGAAGGCGGTTTAACCGTAATGATCGATACTTCCGGCGGAAAGGCCGCCATTACCGGATTTTGCGTAATCGACGAAAACTTCAATCCCCCCATACAAATTAAGGCCATGGAAATGGAAGTTATTCCTCCCGGTACCCATGTTAATGTATATGAGTCATATGATATAATGATGAAAATTAAAGATATGGCCGATATACTGATAGCACTCCATGAACCGAAATTTGCGTCCATAAATACGATTCCTTAGTCGCCGCAGATCATCAAAAAACTGTACGCAAGCAGATAGCTGAACAGCCAAAAAGCAAATCCCGCCCAAAAAAAATGGCGGGATTTGCTTTTAACGTCTTTAATATAAGGGGTTGCACCATTACCGGCGCTGCTTTTTTTTGCTTAAAATATTATGTTCTAACTATTTATTCTTTGTATGCTCTTGGTTTTTGCCTTCGATCTAAACCACTTCTTCTTTCTTTGCCAGATCTCCGTTCGGGTATGTGAGAAGTATAATTAAACTCCCGCCTATCCGCACCTGACCGCCGGCCTCCGTTATCGGGCAAGATTTGAATCATGATAAATATAGATTATTTTCGAATCTTTCTATAGATGTTTAGCAAGCAAAAGATTCGGCTTGTTTATAAATGCGTTGTTTAAAATTGTTTACTGTCTTTATGCAAAAATCATGCAGAATAAATCATTTTTTTTAGTCTCATATATTTCAATTAGTTAGCAAATATAAAAAAACAACAGCTTTAAAAATTATGAAATGAATATCACAATTTCTGTTACATTTGTTACACATTGGGAAATTCAGGTAACAGGAAAAACTGCAAGGAAAAATATATAGTTAGTGTCGATTCATAAATTAGGATTTTAGTTCAAGATCAAGGTATGCGAAAAAAATAACCGCAGGCATATGTTTAATATTCCGAGGATTATTTTTTGAGCATAACCCCAGAGAAATAGGCTCCGCATTTCACAGGGCAGGCGCAGAGACTTGTCCGCCTCCGGCGGATTGGGCAAAAAGACCATTTATGGATGGACACTAGTTAGCCCTTTACCTCTAAAGACATAGATCGCTTCATCATTTATGCCTAAGTTCAACAAGAGTCGCTCCCCAACCACCGGCTTCAAGAGGAGCATTGCTAAATGATGCCACCATTGGATTTTTTTTCAAAAGCCTTCGAACGCGATCCTTTAGTATTCCCCGTCCCTTTCCATGAATAATTCTCACTGAGTATATTCCCTCATCAATACAGGCGGAAAAATAATCTGAAAGAAGATCCGGTATCTCTTTGGGTTTAAAGGTATGAAGATCTAAAACATCTTCTGTGGGTATTTTTACAGGTTTCATATTTAATAAATTCGAACACTTTAGTCTTTTGAAAAAGAGCGTTATCCATGAAGCGATTTAACAAATAAAAACTCTTCGACCGCTGAAATATTTAGGCTTTAAATTTCGAGTTGATCTGGTATAGTATTAAGATATTCGACACTAATAGCAAAATGGATGTTAAATGATCAAGTATCTTGTGCTGCCTATTTTCAGTTATCTTTTGGGTTCCATTCCCTGGGGACTCATTCTGACCCGGCTGTTTACCCCCATTAACATCAGGCAGGTGGGAAGCGGAAATATCGGTGCAACGAATGTGGGGCGCATGGCAGGACCATGGCTCGGAGTCCTGACCCTTACCGGCGACATCCTAAAGGGGGCCTTTCCGGTCTGGTTGGCTGTATCAATGACAACTCCAAATGAAGTATGGGGTGATCTCTACATTGCAATAGTAGCTTTTGCAGCTTTTACAGGGCACCTTTATCCTGTCTATATGAAATTTAAAAACGGAGGAAAAGGGGTTGCAACCGCAGCAGGGTGCTTTGGCGTCATTTCACCTGTTGCACTGGTAATTCTGATTCTAGTTTTTATCATGTTTGTTTGCTGGTCGAACCGTGTTTCGCTCGCCTCCCTTGCCGCCGCTGCCGTCTTGCCTGTTGCAATCTGGAAAGCTACCGGCTCGGAAGTCATGCTTGGATGTGCCGTTATAACAACTATATTCATCTATTTTCGCCATGTGGATAACATCAAAAGGCTTCTGGCAGGCACGGAACCTCCCATTTGGGAATAAGACGATATATCAGATTAAAGCAACGACCAGACCAATGTCATAACACCTGCCATGACAAAATTACTTTCGACCAGAAATTCCAGCCGTATGCCGGGAAGCATATAGCCTCGCTCATGCGCTGAAAGTATGATGAAAACAAAAGCCGGACAGATTAAAAGTGCAAAACCTAAACTTGATATAAGTTGAAATGCGCTTGAAATAAACAATATGCCAAAATTTATGGCCAGTATCGTTTTTAAAAGGCGCAAAGCTCGCTTTTCTCCTAACAGTATAGGAATTGTCTCTTTACCCACAATGCGGTCACCCTGCATATCAAGAATATCAAAAAATGCTGTTCTGACAAAGACCAGGCTCAGTGACCATGAGAATATGATGGCCGTATTCAGTTGAATATTTCCTGATACAGACAATCGAGGCAAAACAGAAGTCACGATTCCCCATGCCATTGCAATCAGAACCGTTTTTGATCCGGGGATATCCCTAAGCCGCGAGTATTTATCGTATGCAAAACGTTTCGGGATAAGCCTTAAATTGTAAGAAAGACCCATTATACTCATACCGAAAAGGATTAAAAAAGGAATCCAGCCCACTGAATAGGCCGTCATCAAACCAATGCCGCCTGCAGCAAACGCAAGAAAAGCAAGCAATATCTTATTTTTGTTATAAAAGGAGGATCTGTCAGGATCGTTGTATCGGTCTGCCTTTGTACCAATGAGATTGTTGAGAATGTGCATGGATAGAACATAAAGCATGGATATAAGCACATGATTGAAATTATTTGTAATCCCCTCAATTTTGATACAGGCGTAGCACAGACATCCGGCACCGATGGATACAAAGATGTTGGTAAGAAGCAGAACACGCTGGATGGGAAAAATAACCCTTTGCAAGCCTTGCTTATTTTTATAAGGCAGGGCCTCAAGTGTTCTGTAAATTTTTTTAATAACCCAATTCGGCGTGGAAGCCCCTGCTGTAATCCCGATACATTTGGCTTCAGAAAGAGCGTCGACATCAATTTCCGATTCAGTTTCAATGTGATATGTCGGTTTCCCTGTCTTTCTTGAAATTTCAGCAAGCCGCTTCGTATTTCCACTGTTTTGTCCACCAACAACTATGACGGCATCTACTGAATCTGCCAAGTTTTGGATCTCAGCTTGGCGCTTTACAGTAGAATCACAAATTGTATCAAAGGTTTTATAGTGGGGAAATTTATTAATTGCCCATTTTTTTATTTCCTCAAAAAAAAGTGTATTTTGAGTGGTCTGAGCAACAATAATCGCCTTTTCAAAAGATGGAAGGGAATCAAGATCATCTAAATTGTCAACGACAAATCCTTTTCCCTCTGCATATCCTAAAAGTCCGATAACTTCAGGATGATCTTTGTCTCCGATAATGATAGATGCATAATCTTTTACGGCATGCATTCGAATGATGGTCTGAACTTTAATAACACGGGGACAGGTGGCATCGATAATTTTGTAGCCCGCTTTTTTAAGACTCTGTTTGGTTTCGGGAGGAACGCCGTGAGCACGAATTAAAACAGTACCTGTTCCGCACTCCGGTATATGTTCTAATATGGATATTTCTTTTTCTCTTAATAGGTCTAAAACCTGCGGATTGTGGATAAGGGGTCCAAACGTACAGATCGGATTTTCGTGTTTATTCGGAGCATCCAGAACCATCTCAACGGCTCTTCTTACTCCCATGCAGAAACCGGCGTTCTTAGCAATTAATATTTTCATCTATACCATGCAGCTTCGGCGCTGCGTTTTACCTTCCTACACAATCAAACCACGCGAAAAAAATCGTATCGGAGATTTTATTTTTTCAAAAAAATATGGTGGTCTACGAGAGCCAATGAATGAATGTGTGCATCTATAAATTTTTGATCCCCAAAAATACTGACCAATCGTATGCCACCATCTTCGGGTTCGACGGTATCAACGGCTTCCATTACCAGTATTTTCTCATCTCCTTCAATTAAGTATGCGTTTGCTTCACACATCGTATTTTCCTTTATAATTTCTTAAAAATAAAATCATTATAATTCATTAATAATAAAAGATAGTTAATCTCCTTTTAAAATTTGAAACGCTCAGTTTAGGTTACAGTTTATCCGTGCTGAACCTCATCATAGAAATTCTTTAAATTTTCCTGTAAAAGTGCCTCAATAAGATGAGGGAGCGGAGCTGGCGGTAAACCTATAATTTCAATATTTTCTTGGGTGAGCGGTATAAGCAGTTTTTTTGCAGGACTGTTGGCCACGGCTTCTGCCATTTTGGGTGTAACTTCTCCCATCATGGCATTGGCCACGATAATTCCAACGGTTCCGATAATAATGTCAACCTTTCCTGTTGTCTGAACAATGGCATTTTCTCCAGATGCACCCCTGTTGGCTTTGGCTTTCAGCATCTGAGCCGTTGCAATGGCATTGGTCCCAAGAGCAATAATTTCAACGGCCTCTCCAAAAAGATCCTTTAGCTTTTTAATGACCGCGCTTCCAATGCCTCCGCCCTGCCCGTCGATGACACATATCCGCGGCAAAACTGGCTTTTTATCTGTATAACTCATACCGTATTATTTTTTAATTTTTGGTAATAACTATTCGGAAATGTTTTTGCTATCAGATAACGATAATAACGTCAATAACAACAGAAATCTGCCTTTCTGTTTCCCGACATTCTTCCTTCGTTAGTATCTGAACACATACCTGCACTACAGTTTTCTTATTTTGATCCTATTTCGACGTTTTCTTTTGGAAAGTCGTTTGCTGGGGCCTTTCTTTATTGTCGAGGGGACCCATCCGCCTTCGTCTTCTCCTTCGACCCCCTTTGTATCCATATAAACGGCCATAGTGATCTTTTCTTCGAAATCGGAAGAACTAATTGTCGCGGCTCCCTTGGCAGCTGCAAAATTTACAATATCCAGATCAGAACTCACAACCAAGGCTTTTTCTCTTTCCCGATTTACCATCCGTTTAATAAGGGAATCAGCCAACTCACCACTGCGAGAAAATTTAACCTTAATTCCTTTGATTCGATTTTCGTGCTGGGAAAAAGGAGGAGCGTTGGTGCCATCAAAAACAACGGTTATCTTATGACGTTTTATTCTCCGATATGCAGTAAGCGTATCAAGAAGAGCCTCTCGACCGAGTTGAATATCCTGCCGGTCTAGATCGCTGAATGAATTGGACTGTCGGATTAAATTGTAGCCATCGATGATTATATGAATAGACATTATATCTGCTTTAATAGGCTTAGCAGACGGTCTAGATCGTCATTACTGTAGAATTCGATTTCAACTCTACCCTTTTGTCCCCGCCGTTTGATCTGAACCTTGGTCCCGAAGCGACCGGAAAGATCATCGGCAACATCTGATAAGTATCTTTGTTCCGAACTCGATATAGGTTTTTTAGGTTTTTCTTTTTCCGCTTTCAAACGTTTAATCAAACGTTCTGTTTCCCTGACCGAAAGTCCTTTTGCAACTATCGCCCGGAATACCGAGTTTTGTTGGGCTGAAGTGGCGGCGCCCAGCAAGGCTCGCGCATGTCCCATGCTCAGGTCTCCATCCATAATGCTGCCCTTTATTTGCTCGGGTAACTGACGAAGTCTTAAAAAATTGGCAACAGCAGATCTGCTTTTCCCGACACGATCTGCAGCCTGATCCTGGGTAAGACTGAATTCTGTGATGAGCCGGTGATAGGCTTCAGCCTCTTCAATGGGATTTAAATCTGACCGTTGTACGTTTTCAATAATGGACATTTCCAGCATATCTGTATCTGTGATGGTTTTGACAAGAACCGGCACCTGTTTCAACCCTGCTTTTTTAGCAGCGCGCAAGCGTCGTTCACCGGTTATAAGTTCATATCCATTGTTGTCTTTTCTAACCAAAAGGGGTTGTATGATGCCTTGCTGACGAATTGAACGGGCCATATCCTCCAGTTCATTGTCGGAAAATCGAAAACGAGGCTGGTAACGATTGGGCTGAATCAGCCCGATATCACACGTAAAATATTCCTTTGAAATATCTTCCATGGGTTCAATATCGGGCAATAAAGCATCAAGACCTCTTCCCAGGACCAATTTTTTGGATTTTTTTGAACCTGATTCGGCTTTTTTACTTTTCATTTCT
>JAOUGB010000132.1 GCA_029857875.1 Desulfobacteraceae bacterium
CTTGGCCATGATTTCGCAATTGCCGAGTTTTCGCGGCGAACCGATAATGCCAAGAACTTGTTTCATAAGATCACCTCGTTTGTGGTTTATTGATTACTGGCTATTGGAATAAAAAATAAGGATGGTTGAATGTTAAAACAGTCTCTTGCTATCTATCAATATTTATTTTATAAAAAATGGGTTTGATGCTGAATTGGGAAACGGGGGAGCAAACCCCGTGAACACGTATGACCCCTCAAATAAATGGATTTTGATATGAATAGTAAAAAGCCTCAAATGCGTGTGGATATCGGCGGGATAGAGATCAAAAATCCTGTAATGACGGCATCCGGTACTTTCGGGTATGCCAGCGAGTTTAAAGATCTTATCGATTTAAACCGCCTGGGAGCGATTGTTGTAAAAGGCTTGTCCCTTGAACCCTCCAGGGGAAACCCACCACCGAGGATCGTTGAAACCCCATGCGGCATGTTAAACGCCATCGGTCTTGAAAACGTTGGGTTGGCAGCATTTGTGAAAGAGAAATTACCATTTTTAAGACGTCTCGACACGCCGATATTTGTAAACGTTTACGGAAAAAGTACAGAAGAATATGCCCAACTGACTGCTCGCCTGGAAGATATTGACGGCGTTTCGGGCATCGAGGTGAACATTTCATGTCCCAATGTAAAATCCGGAGGAATGGCCTTTGGCGCTTATCCGGAATCTGCTGCCGAAGTTGTCAGGGCGATCAGAAAACAGACCACCAAACCGCTGATGGTCAAACTTTCTCCCAATGTCACCGACATTACGGAAATTGCAAAAAGCGTGGAAGCAGAAGGCGCGGATTCCATTTCCTTGATCAATACCATCACCGGTATGGCAATCGATATTGAAACCCGGCGTCCAAAGCTGGCCAATATTACCGGCGGCCTTTCCGGTCCGGCGATCAAACCGGTGGCTTTGCGTATGGTCTGGCAGGTGGCGCAAACCGTCAACGTTCCGGTGGTCGGCATCGGCGGCATAATGACCGCAAAAGATGCACTGGAATTTTTGATCGCAGGCGCCGTGGCGGTTCAGATCGGAACCGCCAATTTTATCAATCCGCACGCAACCACAGACATTATCGATGGCATCGAAACTTTCCTGATGGAGCGAAATATTTCTGACATTTCGGATATCATCGCTACGCTTAAAGTATAACCCGTTTATTTGTTAAGTGCTCTAATTCATAAATACGATGACGTATTTTTATCTGGACACTATCACGTATAAGCTGAAGTCCAAAAGTTTGAAGTTTGAAATGCCTAAAGTGAGCTAAAGTTGCGGGACGCGCTTTCAGCGCGATCAATTATAATTAAAATTAATAGAATACCTTAACTTTAGGCACTTTAGTTCACTTTAGGCACTTTACACTTATGCATATATAGATTGAGAAAACCAAGTTGTAAACACGTAACCCTATTTACGAATACGTGTACTTCGCAGTATCTGAAAGGAGAAGTAAAATGAAAAGATTACTGGTTATGGTTTTGGTTGTTTTCATGATATCTCCCGCGGTTGTTGCAAAGCAGGTCGGTAAAGTGACCCTCCCCGACAGCCTTATGGCCGGTATGGATGAATTACTTTTAAATGGCGCCGGTTTCCGCAAAAAACTTTTTATCAAGGTTTATGCCGCTGGTCTTTATTTAAAAGAGAAGCAAACAGATCCCCAAAAAATCATGGATGCAGATACACCCATGGCCATCAGAATGCACTTTGTTTACAGCGGGGTTTCCAGCAAGAAGCTGGTGGATGCCTGGAATGAAGGTTTTGTGAATGGAACCGGCGGAAACATTGCGCCCATTAAAACAGAAATCGACACATTCAACGCTTATTTTTCTCAAAAAGCCAGCAAAAACGATATCTACGATATCATCTATATTCCGGAGCAGGGGGTCAGTGTTTATATCAAGGGAGAATTGAAAGGGACGATTAAAGGACTTGATTTCAAAAAGGCCGTATTTTCAATATGGCTGGGTGAAAAACCTGCGGATTCAAAGTTAAAGAAAAAAATGCTTGGGGAGTAAGGGAAAAAAGCAAAGAATCCGAGCATAGAGGACCCGGCTTTGATATAACCCCTGGAAGAAGCTGTTTTACTTAAAGCCGTACAAGTTGAAAATGCCTAAAGTGATCTAAAGTGCCTAAAGTTATGGTGTCGCTTCGCTCCGCTGATTTTATATAATTGTTAGAATTCCTTAACTTTAGCTCACTTTAAACTTTAGTTCACTTCAAACTCTTGCAGCGATTCTTAAGGCAGAGCCGAAGAAATCTAAACTGGCTCAAAGGACCAGGTTTCTCAAGTCAAAATAAGAGGTTTTGCTTAAGGGGCTGATTAAGCCCCTTAAGCTTTGGTGAAAAAACATCAGGCGATTGCCACCACCGGATTGGCTTTCAAATATTCAAGACGGTTGAGTCCGTTGATGTAAGCCTTTACACTGGCGGTGATGATGTCCGGGTCCGCCCCGCGGCCGAGTGCAACCAGGCCGTTTTCTTTCAGGCGTACCGTAACCTCGCCCTGGGCATCCGTACCGCTGGTAATGGCGCTTATGGAAAATCTCATGAGCTCGGAATCTGTTCCCGTCAGTTTGGCAATACTGTCATAAGCCGCATCGATGGGGCCGTTTCCGTATCCCGTATTCTGGACCGGCCTTCCATTGATGGAGAGTCTGACGGTTGCCGTGGGAATGACGGTGGTACCGCTGGTGACATGCAGATATTCCAGCTGGAAAATGTCGGCGGTCCTTAAGATGCCTTCCGTAACAATCACTTCCAGATCCTCGTCAACAACGTGCTTCTTTTTGTCGGCCAGTTCCTTGAATTTTTTAAAAACGAGCTTTAACTCTTCATCGGAAAGATCGTACCCCATTTCCTTTAAGTGAGAGCGCAGAGCGTGCCTTCCGGAGTGTTTTCCCAGAATCAACTTGCTGGCGCTGAGCCCGACGGTTTCAGGTTTCATAATTTCATAAGTCATGGGATTTTTCAAAACCCCGTCCTGATGAATTCCAGCCTCGTGGGCAAAGGCGTTGGCTCCGACAATGGCCTTGTTGGGCTGGACGATAATACCGGTGATCATGCTGACCAGTCGGCTGGTGGGATAAATCAGCTCTGTTTTGATATTGGACGTGAACGGCATGTAATTGGGCCTCGTGTGAAGGGACATAACGACTTCTTCCAGGGAGGTGTTTCCGGCCCGTTCGCCGATGCCGTTGATGGTGACTTCCGCCTGTCTTGCACCGCTGTTCAGCGCTGCAAGAGTGTTGGCCGTGGCAAGGCCGAGGTCATTGTGACAGTGAACACTCACGACAGCCTTGTGGATATTGGGCGTATGGCCGATCACATACTTGACCAGATCCGCGAATTCCATGGGGATGGCGTACCCGACGGTGTCCGGAATATTGATGGTTGTGGCGCCGGCCTCAATGGCCGCCTCAAACACCTTGCAAAGAAAATCCCGATCACTGCGTGAGGCATCTTCTGCCGAAAACTCGATGCTGTCGGTCAGGCTCTTGGCGTATTTGACAGATTCCGAAGTGGTTTTGAGGACCTGGTCCCGGGTCATATTGAGTTTGTATTGCATATGGATGTCGGATGTGGCCAAAAATGTGTGAATTCTCGGTTTTGCTGCATGCTGGACAGCTCCCCAGGCGCGATCGATATCGTCTTTTGACGTCCGTGCCAGGCCGGCGACCTCGGTTTTTTTGAGTTTTCCGGCGATCTTGGAAACCGCATCAAAATCACCTTCAGAAGCTGCCGGGAATCCGGCTTCCAATACATCTACGCCGAGCTTTTCCAATTGTGTGGCAAGGCGCAGCTTTTCCCCGGCATTCATGCTTGCGCCGGGAGATTGCTCACCGTCTCTTAGCGTTGTGTCGAAAATAATGACTCGTTCTTCCATGATTTTGCTCCTGTTCGTATGTAGTTAGGTTGATAATAAAATCTTGTCTTTTTTAAAAAAGGGCAAAACGTGAACGAGCATACGCCGCAGGACAGGATAAGAAAAATGTCCCACGGCATTGATTCCCTCTCTTTTTTTATAAATTTCATTCATTTTCATAACAATAGATTTAATCTTTTTCCTTAAATGCACAATAAATCACTCACATAAAATATCTTTCCCATTTAGTTTACGATCAATTAAATATTTCTCATTGCGAGTTTATACTGGAAGCTGTCGGCAAGTGCTTGCCAGCTTGCTTCAATAATATCTTCGGAAACACCGATGGTGCTCCAGATATGGTCGTGCTCCCGCGACTCGATAAAAACCCTTACCCTTGCCGCAGTTCCCTTCCGCCCATCTATGACCCGAACTTTAAAATCGATCAGGCGTATGGCGTCCAGATCCGGATAAAATTTGTCAAGCGCCTTGCGAAGGGCATTGTCCAGCGCACTGACCGGACCATCTCCTTCAGCGGCCGTGATTTCGTCTTTGCCTCCCACAGAGATTTTGATGGTGGCATGGGCTGTACAGGGGCGATCCTCGTCTTTTTCGATGGTGACCCGAAAGGATTTTAAATCAAAAAGCGGCTGAAACTGATCGGTAAATTTCTCGAGCAGAATCTTAAAGGATCCGTCGGCAGTGTCAAACTGGTATCCATCCTGTTCCATCTTTTTTATTTCTGTAACGATCTTACGGCTGTCAGTTCCGTTGGCCCCAAGCTCGATCCCGAGTTCTTTTGCTTTGTATTCGATATTGCTTTTTCCCGAAAGATCCGACACCAATACACGGCGGCGATTGCCCACAAGTTCGGGCTCCATATGTTCGTATGCCTTTGATACTTTCATAATTGCACTGACATGAATCCCTCCTTTGTGGGCAAATGCGCTTTCACCGACAAAGGGACGGCTGTTCAAAGGAATCATGTTGGCGGTTTCACTGACAAACCTCGAGAGCAATCTCAGTTTTCCCATATTTTCCGAGGAAACACACGGGCGGTTCATCTTTAACTGAAGGATCGGCATGATCGAGGTCAGATCGGCATTGCCGCATCTCTCTCCATATCCGTTGATGGTTCCCTGGACCATCACCGCACCGGATTGGACGGCTTCGATGGAATTGGCCACAGCCAGGCCGCTGTCGTTATGGGTATGGATTCCGAGCTTGATTGCAAGCGAATCCTTTTTTGCAGCGTATTTTTCCGAAAACGCTTTTCGGACCTCATCTATAATCGTTTTGATTTCAATGGGCAGGGACCCGCCATTGGTGTCGCACATTACGATGTATGCCGCACCGGCATCGATGGCAGCCATCAGTGTTTTTAAGGCATAATCCGGATTTGCTTTGTACCCGTCGAAAAAGTGTTCGGCATCATAAATCACCTCCCGATCACCGTTTTTCAAATATTCGACGGAATCGGTGATCATGGCAAGGTTTTCTTTTAGCGTATTGTTCATGACCTGCTGGACATGAAGATCCCATGTTTTTCCAAATATGGTCACTGAAGGGGTTTTGGCCTTTAACAGTGCCTGCAAGTTCGGATCATCTGAAGGGTCGATACCGGGTTTCCGCGTTGATCCGAAAGCCGTTATCCGCGCGGTTTTGAATTTTTTCTTCTGGGCCAGATCGAAAAATTCCATATCCCTGGGATTGGACCCCGGCCAGCCGCCTTCGATGTAATGTATGCCGAAATCATCCAGGCTTTTTGCGATCTGGATTTTTTCCTTGGCACTAAAACTGATGTTTTCTCCCTGGGTTCCATCCCGCAAGGTCGTGTCATAAAGTACGATCTGTTCCATATGTTGTCTCCTAGAATAAAGTGAGCTAAAGTTTGAAGTGAGCTAAAGTGAGCTAAAATTAAGGAATGTGTTAACTGCACAATCAAAAATGGTATAATACCTTAACTTCAGACACTTTAGTCCACTTTAGACCTATACCCTCTGTTTACACGAGTTTGATTCGTTCATTTGCAAGGCATCAGGGATGAAGCTGTAGTTTGCTACCGCGAATCACTGATAACGAAGCAGATGGGCGAATCAGGCTCGCCGCAAGGTGAAAAATTTATCTAAAAAAATTAACAGTGTGTCCGGTCTCTTCAAAATGTTGTTTGTAAGATTTAATATGATCGTATTGATTTATTTTCCAAATATAAACCCAGATAAATTTTTCATGAAAACTTAGGGTTATCGGTTTTCCGGCCTCAATGACCTTACTGCAGCTCCGGCCTGCCACATTTCGGAATTTTTGAGTACGTCGAGTTCTTTTTCGAGCTTTTCGCGATAGTCGGGGGCACTGTTGGCCTCAAGGACCCTTTTGGTTTCAACGCCGGACACAACCCTTTCGTAGAGTTCGTCAAAAAGAGGGGCCACAGCATCACGAAACTTCGGTTTCCAGTCCAGAGCGCCTCGCTGGGCGGTGGTACTGCAGTTCGCATACATCCAGTCCATGCCGTTTTGCGCCACAAGGCGGATCAGGCTCTGGGTCAGTTCTTCCACCGTTTCGTTAAAGGCTTCACTGGGTGTGTGTCCATGTTTTCGAAGGACATTGTACTGGGCTTCCATTACACCGGCCAGACAACCCATGAGGACACCGCGTTCGCCGGTGAGATCACTGTGAACTTCTTTTTCAAAAGTAGTGGGAAAGAGATAGCCCGAACCAATGGCAATTCCCAGTGCCAGTGTTCTTTCCTTGGCGCGGCCGGTATAGTCCTGAAATATCGCAAAACTCGAATTGATACCGCTGCCGTCCAGAAAGTTGGTCCGAACGGTTCGGCCTGATCCCTTTGGGGCCACCAGGATGACATCGACGTCTTCAGGGG
>JAOUGB010000133.1 GCA_029857875.1 Desulfobacteraceae bacterium
ATGACCCTTTTTTTTTGGGGGAAAGCCGCACACCGGTTTTTCATTTTTAAAAATTTCCTATATATTCTTATTTGTTAGATCAATTTAAATTTTAATCTTACAAAAACAACTTCCCGAAGATAATAGATGTAAAACGTGTAAAACAATTTACTATCACCTTCCAGTAAAGAGGCTAAAAATGAAAGATCAAAATTTTGCAGGTCCTATCAGAGAAAAATTAAAAGGGGTTTCCCGTCGGGATTTTATGAAATTCTGCGGGGTCATGGCGGTAAGCATGGGCCTGCCCTTTGGGGCCGGCACACAAATCGCCGAAGCCATCACCAACCCCAAGCGCCGCCCGCCGGTGATCTGGCTGCATGGACAGGAATGCACCGGATGTACGGAATCCCTTTTGCGAACATCCCATCCCAGTCTTGAACACCTTATTTTAGATCTCATTTCTCTTGACTACCACGAAACATTGAATGCCGGGGCAGGACACCAGGCTGAGGCAGCTCTTGAAAATTCCGTCAAAGAGAATGCGGGAAAGTTCATCATGGTTGTGGAAGGGTCTGTTCCAATAAAAGATGGCGGCATCTACTGTATGATCGGTGGTCGACCTTTTGCGGATATCGTGAAAGAGACCGCAGCAAAAGCAGCGGCAGTGATCGCCATCGGGTCCTGCGCATCCTGGGGAGGTGTTCAATCGTCGGCCCCCAATCCCACAGGTGCCACCGGAGTACCCGAATTTTTAAAGGGAACCACTGTCGTTTCTATTCCCGGCTGTCCGCCCAATGCATACAATTTCCTTTCAACGGTACTTTATTTTCTAACATTCAAAAAGCTTCCGGCCCTGGATGAATTGGGAAGACCCAAATTTGCCTATGGCCGCCTCATTCATGAAAACTGTGAACGAAGGCCCCATTTTGACGCAGGCCGTTTTGCCGAGCAATTCGGAGATGAAGGGCATCGCCAGGGATACTGTCTCTACAAACTGGGCTGTAAAGGGCCCATGACCCATGCCAATTGCCCCTCCATTCTTTTCTGCGATGTGGGCTCGGGCGCCTGGCCTGTGGGTACCGGCCATCCCTGTTTTGGATGCACGGAAGAAGGGATCGGATTTACCATTCCACTTCATACCGAAGCCGATATTGAGATTGTTACCCCGGCAGCCGAGCATGCGCCTATCCAAACAAAAAGAGGCGCAGGTATCTCCGCAGGTTCTGCGGCTTTGGTCGGCGGCATTGCCGGAGTGGCCATAGGCGCCGGCGCTGTGGTTGCAAAACGCCTGGGCGATAAAAATAAAGGAGAATAATTCATGAAAATCAAACGGCGTGATTTTCTCAAGGGATTGGCAGGAAGCGCGGTGCTGGCAATGGCGCCTCCGGCGATCGCAAGTTCTTCGGAAAAAAATCGCCTTCCCGATGCATTAGGAATTCTTTATGACTCTACCCTTTGCGTGGGATGCCAGGTCTGCATGGTTGCTTGCAAAAGAGCCAATAATATGCCGCTTGAATTTTATGGCCCTCAAAAGCGGTGGGATAATCCTGTCGATCTCTCTTCAAAGACGCTCAACATTATCAAAGTATACGAAAACGGAACTCCAAAGGAAAAGGACCGGGAAATCGATGGTTACGCTTTTGTTAAGCGACACTGTATGCATTGTGTCGATCCTGCCTGTGTTTCCGCCTGCCCGGCATCTGCCATGACCAAAGATACCAAAACAGGAATTGTTTCTTATAACAAAAACGCCTGTATCGGTTGCCGCTACTGCCAGGTGGCGTGTCCGTTCAACATTCCAAAATTTGAATGGGACAATCCTTTTCCAAAGATCGTTAAATGCCAACTCTGCAGTCATCTGCTGGCTAAAGGCCAGATTCCGGCCTGCAGCAATGAGTGCCCTACCGGAGCTTCCTTGTTCGGCCCGGTAGCAGATCTTGTTAAAGAAGCTGAGCGAAGACAAAATATGACGGCCGGGAAATACTATGAATTTCCGGTGTCCGAAATATCATCAACAAAAAAACAGGTCCATAAAGCCAAAAAATATATCCCCAAAATCTATGGCGAAAATGACGGCGGCGGCACTCAAGTCCTTATGCTCGCCGGTGTGTCATTCGACAAACTAGGCCTTCCGATGCTTCCGGATCGATCATACACGGCGATTGCCGAAAACATACAACACACCCTTTACAAAGGGATGATTCTTCCCATCGTCGCCTTTGGCGGATTGATCTTCTTGGTAAAGAGAGCGGAGAAGAAGAAAAAAGAATAACGTCCCGGCCCGGTTCCGGGAAATCATGATGGTGTTTAACCATTTATGTCGATTCTTTTAAGGAGTGATTTATGAAAACCGAACAACCCCTGGAAGGCAAAATTCTGACACCGACCTTCTTGATTTGTTGCTTAATTTTTCTGATTTCCCTGATTTTCATGGCCAAACGGTTCTTATACGGTCTTGGCGCGGTATCCAATATGAGTGACGGCTATCCCTGGGGCTTATGGATCGCATTCGATGTGGTCATCGGAACCGCTCTCGGATGCGGCGGATATGCCATGGCCCTTTTAGTCTATGTCTTCAACAAGGGAGAATACCATCCCCTGGTGCGGCCTGCGCTGATGACCAGCCTGTTCGGCTACTCCCTGGCAGGTGTGGCGGTGGTTATCGATGTCGGACGATACTGGCAATTGTATAACATTTTTCTACCCTGGTACATGAATCCCAATTCGGTTTTACTGGAAGTGGCATTATGTGTGGGCGCTTATGTTGCTGTACTGTGGGTTGAATTTTCGCCCACTTTCCTGACAAAATTCGGGGCCGACAACGCAAAGGCCTTTATGAACAAAATCATGTTCGTCTTCATTGCCTTGGGAATCCTGCTGCCGACCATGCACCAGTCGTCGCTGGGAACCGTAATGGTGGTTACCGGCAGTAAACTCAGCCCCTTGTGGTGGACCCGTTTGTTGCCGCTGCTGTTTTTAATATCATGTATTTTCTTGGGATATGCTATTGTTGTTTTCGAATCCAGCATTACAGGCTCGCGATACCCGATCCATGATGAAACCGACCTGCTCGGCAAGGTTTCTGGGGTCATGGCATGGCTGATCGCAATTTATTTGGTGATCCGGCTTGCAGATGTTGTGATTCGAGGCCATCTGAATCTCGCCTTTAGAGGAGATCTGCTTGGGAATATGTTTTTGCTGGAAAACATCCTGTTGCTGATTCCCATGGCCGTTCTTTTTGTCCCTGCCAATCTGAAAAATGCGCGCGTTATGTTTCTCTGCGCTGTTTCAATAGTTCTTGCGACGGTACTATTCCGGTTCAATACCTACATCATTGGATTTGATCCCGGAGACGGCTGGCATTACTTTCCGTCCGTCGGAGAAATTTTTATATCTTTAGGAATCGTGTCCATGGAAATAATGGCATTTCTTTGGTTTATCAAAAGGCTGCCGATCTATCGTCGGTTATAAGCACGAAGCATTTGCAAATGAAGGAGAAATTAAATGTCTAAACGAATCGTCATCGATCCCATTACCCGGATTGAAGGTCATCTGAAAATTGAGTGTGAGGTCGACAACGGCAAGGTGGTCAATGCCTGGTCATCCGGACAAATGTGGCGCGGCATAGAAGTTATCCTCCAGGGCCGCGACCCCCGGGATGCCTGGATTTTTACCCAGCGGATCTGCGGGGTCTGAACCACCGTTCATGCTATTACCTCGGTCCGGGCGATCGAGAACGCACTGAACTTGGAGGTTCCCCTGAATGCACAGTATATCCGCAACCTGATTATGGGAACCCACGGCATATTTGATCATATTGTTCATTTTTATCACCTGTGTGCGTTGGACTGGGTGGATATCGTGTCCGCGCTGAAGGCTGATCCCAAAGCAGCCGCCGGTTTGGCGGAAAAGCTCTCCCCATGGCCCCTGAATAGCCGGCATGAAATGCAGGCGGCCCAGGACAGGCTCAAGACGTTTGTAAACTCCGGCCAACTCGGCGTCTATGCCAGTGGTTACTGGGGCCACAATGCCATGAAGCTGCCGCCGGAAGTGAATCTTCTGGCCTCCGCACATTACCTCCAGGCTCTGGAATATCAGCGGAAAATCAATAAAGCAGTGGCGATTCTCGGCAGTAAAACGCCCCATATTCAAAATCTGGCCGTGGGCGGGGTTGCCAACCCCATCAATCCCGACAACCAATCCGCCCTGAACATGGAACGCCTCTATTATGTCAAAACTCTGATTGATGAAATCGGTGACTTTGTCAAGAATGTTTACATGGTGGATGTTGCAGCGGTGGGAGCCTTATATGCCGATTGGACGACCTACGGTAAAGGCGTCACCAACTATCTGTGCGTGCCGGATATGCCACTGGACACCAAAGGCGCTACATTTGAGCTCCCGGGCGGCTATATTCCCGAAGGGAACATATCCAAATTCAAGCCGATCACATCTTTCAATGACGATTTCTTTAAGCAGAATGTCAAAGAAAGCATTAAGCACTCCTGGTACCAAGGCGACTGGGACCGCCATCCATGGGAGGAAGAAACCGTTCCAAACCATACAGAATATGACACAAATGCTAAATATTCCTGGGTGAAAGCACCGACTTTCAACGGCAAACCCGCCCAGGTCGGTCCGCTTGCCAATGTATTGTGCATGTATGCCGCGGGCCACAAACCCACGATGACGTATGCCACAACCGTACTGGATACGGTCAATTCCGTATTGTCTCTGGTGGGTTCAAAAGCAAGAGTCAACCTCAATTCTCTTCATTCAACCATCGGCAGAATTGCAGCTCGATCCATCCGATGCGCGGTTCTGCATGATGCGGTAGTGTCCCAGTGGCAAGCATTAATCGACAATATCGGTAAAGGCGACACCGCCACTTTCAACCCGCCGGAATTCCCCAAAGGTGAGCAAAGGGGCTTTGGTTTTCATGAAGCTCCCCGGGGCGTACTCTCTCACTGGGTCGTCATCCAGGATGGGAAAATAAAAAATTACCAGTGCGTGGTGCCGTCTACCTGGAATGCAGGGCCCCGCAACAGTGAAGATGCCCTCGGTCCCTATGAAGCCTCTTTGATCGGCAATCCGGTTGCAGACCCGGAGAAACCCCTTGAAGTATTGAGAACACTACATTCCTTTGATCCGTGTCTGGCGTGTGCCATTCACATGGTGGACACCAACAGCAAAGAGATCGTTAAAGTCAGGGCATTTTGAAATATAACCCATTCGCATCCAAACATAATTGCCCGGAGTCTTCGAAAGACTCCGGGCAGTCTTTTTTAAATGTCCTGGTACTGGGTTTAGGCAATATCCTGCTTTCCGATGAGGGTGCGGGGGTTAAAGCCGTCGAAGAACTGCAGGACCGATATGATTGTTCGGGCGCCGTGGAATTTGTCGACGGTGGAACCATAGGTCTCGAACTTCTCCCCTACTTTGAAGGGCGCAGCCATATTTTGATCATCGATGCGGTTAAAACCGGCCGCAAGCCAGGTACCATCGTAAGGATTGAAGATCCTCCCGCGTATTTCAGTTCCAAAACTTCCCCGCATCAAATCGGCCTGGCCGATGTCATGGGAATCGCCGTTATTACCGATATCATGCCTCAAAATATTACCCTGTTCGGCATCGAGCCCAAACAGCTTTCCACAGGACTCGATTTATCAACCGAAGTTGCCCGGAATTTAAGCCAACTGGTCGACATGGTGGTTGCGGAACTAAAAGCCATCGGGATAAAGGTTCAAACGAAAAATCAGTAATTTTGGATCATCTTACGATTAGTTGTTGTTAATTAGGAAATAAGTGAGTCATCTCCAATTGACTAAGTGTGGTCTCAAAGGGTACAAGGGGTCAAGGATTCAAGGATTCGAGTGAAATGCTTTCAAACCACTAAAGGATCCAAGGGGTCGAGGGTCCAAGGATTCAAGTGAAAAGCAAAAAAACATTCAGAGAAAGTAACCTATATATTGTTAGCTAAAGATTTAGGTTTTATTGATAAAAGTGAATTGGGTACACTAAAAAAGACATCGCGGAAATCGAAAGAATGTTAAAGGCGCTGATAAAGTCTTTATAAAACAAACCCTTGAATCCTTGACTCCTCGAATCCTTGGACCCTCTTCTCCAACTAAATTGGAAAAGAACCATAATTTTCAAAGTTGAATGCCACTGAAACATCTGCTATTTTAATTTGACCTAAACTGAGGTTTTTAAGAATGTGCCTGGCAATACCATCAAAAATTGTAAAAATTGAAGATAATGTGGCAACCATCGACGTTGACGGCGTCAGAAGAGAAGCCAGTCTGCTTCTGGTCGAAAACCCCAAGGTCGGGGATTATGTTATTGTACATGCCGGTTTTGCCATCAACAAAATCAACGAGGAAGATGCTCTGGAATCCTTGAAACTACTCAGAGAAGCAGCCTCATTGATTTTTGACAATGACAAACAAAAGTAAAGAATCCGGGTCCAGGCGCCGCCCCAAAGGGGCTGTTTTACATAAAACTAAACAAGTTAAAAGTGTCTAAAGTGATCTAAAGTGCCTATTACAAGTGCCTAAAGTTTGAAATGATCTAAAGTGCCTAAAGTTGAGGTAGCGGTAACGCGCTGTCATTAAAATATAATTGGCAGAATTCCTTAACTTTAGCTCACTTTAAATTTTAGCTCACTTCAAACTCTTCCAATGTTTCTTCAGGCAGAGCCGGAAAACTCTGACCTGGCCCAAATGACCAAGTTTTTCAAAACTGAGTAAACATGTCCATCAAACACCTGCACGAATACCGGG
>JAOUGB010000134.1 GCA_029857875.1 Desulfobacteraceae bacterium
TTTTTGAGCCATTCGGGGTTTCGAGTGAAACCGTCTTTTTCTTCCATCTGTATGCAGATGATTTTATTCTGTTTTTACACGTATTGATGGCAATCCGATAGAGCCAGGTGGAAAATGCCGATTCAAACCTGAATTTATTTATCGATTTGAAAACTTTTATAAAAATCTCCTGGGCGCAGTCATTGGTTTCATGATAATCTCCCAAGAACCAGTAGACCAGGTTGAACAATCGATCTTTGTGTTTAAGAACCAGTTCGTCAAATGCAGCCATATCACCCGCTTGAACTGTCCGGATCAACACAGTGTCCGCGCGGGATGAACCGCCTGGCTTTTTTATGCGATTATTCATTTTATTTAGACAAGATTTATTTCAAAATGTTCCGGCGCTATTTAACCGCCGGTTTCAAACCCGAATGGATTAAAAGTTGCTTGATCAATTTTTCCTATCATGCAAAAAATATAGATTCAATGTGAAATTATGAGAGAGAGCCATGCAATAAATTTTTGTTTGATATTTATCTTTATCATCATTATTTTAACGTTACCCTTTGCAAAAGCAGAAGGAGGAACCATGGAACTAACAAGCTCAGCATTTGATGAAGGCGGGATGATTCCCAGCAAATATACCTGTGATGGAGCCGATGTGTCGCCACCTTTAAAATGGGGTTCACTTCCGGATGGCACAAAGAGTCTTGCGCTCATCTGTGATGATCCGGATGCACCCATGGGCACATGGGTCCACTGGGTATACTATGATATTCCGGCAAAGACAAAAGACCTCCCGGAGAGAATAACCCCCGATGAACATCCGGCCTCCGGCGGGGTTCAGGGAATCAATGATTTTCGTCGGATCGGTTACGGCGGTCCCTGTCCGCCGGGTGGTACTCACAGATATTTTTTCAAATTATATGCCCTTGATACCCTGCTGAACCTGTCGCCTGGAGCCACAAAAAAGCAGGTTCTAAAGGCAATGGAAAACCATATCATCGGTCATGTGCAGTTAATGGGGAAATATCGCCGGTAATTGAATGTCTCGGAAATTCCGTGTATTATTGAAACGCTCAGTTTAGGTTAAAGCTACCCGAAGTCATACGCCAGGCGTGACAGTTCTCGGTTTGATAGCGGACATATTTGCCGGCAGCCGGTGTTGTCTGAAAAAGTTGTCAAAATATTGACGGAAAACGACTTATCTTTCAATCTCAAAGACGCTCTTTTCTCTAAAATTTGGTCAACCGGTTAAAAACATGGAATATATTCTGTTGCAGAGTGTTTTAAGAAAAGCCGTGGCATGATTCATGCAAATACACGCACCTAAATCTGTTTCGTTCTTTCCCATATACTTATGGGGTTGCATATAAGCAAAATATCGGTTAGATAATGGGGAAAATAACGATATCCAGAGGCATGACGATGAAAAGAATTTTATATGCAGTTTTAGTGTTCCTGCTCATGAGCCAGGTCGGCTGGTCGAATGACAAAAGTGCGGCAAAGGAATTGCTGATAACTAAAATTGAAGCAGCACTTGCCGTATTGCAGAGAAAAGATCTCGTTCAGCAGGACAAAAATGAACAGGTTGTAAAAATCGTAGAACCAATCTTTGACTACAATCTCATGGCAAAACTCACGTTGGGCAGAAAGTACTGGCCCGGCCTTTCAGAAAAAAATAGGGAGAGATTTGTCGATCTTTTTGTAGCACGGTTAAAGGCTTCGTATATTGATAAATTATCCCTTTATACTGATGAGAAAGTTGCCTATGACACGCCTGTTCAAGAAGGGATAAAAATTCAAATACCGACCAGCGTGATTTCTAAAAACAAGAGTATCGCCATGATGTACAAACTATATAAGTCGTCAAATAGCTGGAAAATTTATGACATAGAGATCGAAGGCGTCAGCCTCATTTCAACATATCGATCTCAGTTTTACGACATACTCAGCAAAGGCACCATTGACGATCTTCTTTTGAAACTCGAAAAACCGGAAAATAAATAATCACCTTTTAAAACCAGCTTTATTCGAATGCGCCTGTTTTAATAATTCATATGAATAAATCGTCCTCGTTGCTCACACAGTTTTTCGATAAGTTTATTTTGACACGGCCCAAAGTTGTTATTATCTGTCTGGTCGTGCTGGTTTCTTTTTTCGGTTATGCCGCAAAGGACTTTAAGCTTGACGCATCGGCGGAAACACTGGTGCTCGAGAATGATAAGGACCTTCAGTTTTCACGAATCATTGATTCCCGCTATGGACTGCAGGATTATTTGGTGATGACTTATGCCCCGAAGGGGGATCTGTTCGACAATGTCACCCTTACAAAACTCTCTCGCCTGTGTGATGAATTAAAGAAATTAAAAAATGTTTCTACGGTTGTTTCGATACTGGATGCCCCGCTGTTGGAAAGTCCGCCGATTCCGATTAAAGAACTGACCGGCGACATTCCCACCATAGAATCCTCCAAGGTCGACAAAAAGTTGGCGAAGACTGAATTCAGGAACAGCCCGCTGTATCAAAATCTTCTGGTAAGCCCGGATCTTAAGACTACCGCACTGCTCATCTACTTTCCCATCGATGAGAGTTACCGGAATCTGCTGAACACTCGTAACCGTCTCAGGCAGAAAAAGGCCGAAGGATCTCTGTCGCCGGAGGAAGCTCTTGAATTCAAAAGCGTCATTGAGCAATTTAGAAACCATCGGGATCGGATGAAGAAGATTCGGCATCAGGACATTGCTTCTGTCCGTGCAATTATGGATCATTATCGTAATGACGCCGACCTCTTTCTCGGTGGTGTCAGCATGATTGCGGACGATTTGATCAGCTTTATCAAAAACGATCTCAAAGTATTCGGTTTCGGCGTATTGTTTTTTTTGGTTATTACGTTGGGCATTATCTTCAAAAAAAAGCGCTGGATATTTTTGCCCATAATCTGCTGTGCGTTTTCAGTGGTTTCCATGATGGGTCTGCTGGGATTGTTCGACTGGGAAGTCACCGTTATATCGTCAAATTTTATTTCGTTGCAGCTCATCATTACCATGGCGATCACCATTCACCTGACCGTACGTTACCGGGAACTTTACATTAAAAATCCTGAGGCCTCACAGCGTGAGCTCGTCCTTGATACGGTCAGCTTAATGGGCAAACCCTGCTTGTATGCCGCCTTGACGACCATTGCCGGGTTTGGCTCGCTGCTGCTATGCAATATTCTTCCGGTGATTACTTTTGGATGGATGATGAGTGCCGGCATTCTTGTATCCCTGATCATGACATTTCTCCTTTTTCCTTCCATATTGGTGCTGATGAGCAAAGAAACGCCGGCTGCCAGAAGAAAACCACACTTTTCATTGACCCCCTTTTTGGCAAGGTTTACCGAAGCACACGGTCTGTTAATATTGGTAGTAAGCGCCGTCGCTTTTGTTCTAACCGCCGTCGGAGTAACGAGACTAACGGTTGAAAACAGCTTCATCGATTACTTTAAACACACCACCGAGATTTATCAGGGTATGAAAACCATTGACCAAAACTTAGGTGGCACCACTCCTTTGGATATCATTGTCGATTTTGAAACACCCAAAGCAACAAAACCAATCGCCGCACCTAAACCCGTTCAAAACAAAGGCGATGAATTCGATACATTCAATGAATTTGAAAATTCGGAAAAAGAAGATAAATATTGGTTTACGTTGGAAAAAATGACACTTGTCAAGAAAATTCATGATGATCTTGACCGTTTGCCGGAAATTGGCAAAGTGCTTTCGCTAGGGACTCTTTTGAAGATGACCGAAAAACTCAATAAAAATAAGCCCCTTGATAATTTGGAACTGGCCCTGCTCTACAACGAACTCCCCGACCGCTTCAAGGGCATGGTTTTAACACCGTACGTGTCCGTCGATCACAATCAGGTTCGTTTCTCTACCCGTGTCAGGGATTCAGAAAAAACATTGAAGCGAAATCAGTTGCTAAAAAAGATCCATGAAGATCTGGTGAGCAAATTCGGATTGAATGAGAACAAGGTCCATTTGACAGGAATGTTGGTATTATATAACAACATGCTGCAAAGTCTTTTTAAATCACAAATTCAAACCCTTGGAGTGGTTATTCTGGCCCTAATGAGCATGTTTATGATTTTGTTTAGATCGTTGAAAATCTCGCTGATTGCTATTTTTCCCAATCTGCTTTCCATCGGCGTAGTCCTCGGCGTCATGGGCTGGCTGAATATTCCCCTTGATATGATGACCATCACCATTGCTTCCATCAGTGTCGGGATAGCTGTGGATGACACCATTCACTATATTCACAGGTTTACTCATGAGATTAAAATCGATCAGAATTATATTCAGGCATTGCATCGGTGTCATGGAAGCATCGGCCACGCAATGTACTATACATCGGTGACTATCATCATCGGTTTTTCAATTCTGGTGTTGTCCAATTTTATTCCCAGCATATATTTCGGGCTGCTGACGGGATTGGCGATGCTTATTGCCTTGATGGCTGCGCTGACGCTGTTGCCCCAACTTTTGGTCGTTTTTAAACCGTTTGGTCCCGAAGTGAAAGAAAACCCGAAGGACGCCCAGTGATATGCTGAAAAAACAAATTTTCCATCTGCTGCCGATACTTTTGCTTTTCACTTATTTGTCTACCGGGTGTGCCCACAAACCTCTGAACTCCCTACATGAAACAGCCAACGATGCTGCACTCGATCAAAATAGAACGACAACAGCAGACAAGACAGAAGAGATGTCTCAAAATCCGGATGTTGGAGATAATTTTGAAAAGGGGCTTTTTGAAGAAGAGTTTGAAACGAAGCAATTGGAGGTGGCAGACCCTTTGTATATCTGGAACAAGGGAATGTACCATTTCAATGACAAGCTATATTTCTGGGTGCTCAAGCCACTGGCAAAAGGATACACGACGATTACTCCGGATATTTTCAGGGTTGGTGTGAGAAATTTTTTCTATAACCTGATGATGCCGATTCGATTTGTCAACTGCATTCTTCAGGGCAAAGGAAATGCTGCCGCATCTGAATTTACCAGGTTTGTTATAAACACCACAATCGGTGTCCTTGGATTAGGAGATCTGGCAAGTCAATATCCTCTACTTAATCTTTCCGATGATGAGGACCTTGGCCAGACATTCGCTAAATATGGCATCGGCAATGGATTTTTCCTTGTATGGCCGATTCTGGGGCCTTCAACACTGCGTGATTTTATAGGATCTATAGGTGACGCATATTTAAATCCACTCATTTATATTGATCCTTTTGAGACGGAAATGGCTGTCAGGGGTTTTAACCTCATCAATCGAACCTCTTTTCATATCGGTGAGTATGAGGCATTAAAAGAAGCATCCGTAGATCCTTACGTTGCAATGCGCAATTCTTATCTCCAGTTCAGAGAGAAGAAGATCAAGCAATGAAAGATCTGAGGGATCTGGGAAATTTTATTATAAACAATTATTTATGGGCCTCTGATTCTGAGAGCCCACGCTTCCGCTTCCAGTCCGCAGGGGAGAACGGAATGGATAAAATTTGATGCAACTTCCTTTTTAAATGGAAATGCAAATCTTTTTGTGAAAAGGAATACATTTTTAAATATGTTTATACATCGACGCTGTTTTTTAAAAATCGGGGCGCAAGCGGCTTTATGCAGCGTATTCCCAGCAACAGTCATTGCTTCCATTGGTCGTTTGTCGGCGCCAAAACGAAAGTTGTTATTGTTCAATACGCACACCGACGAGAACCTTGATGTGTGTTTTTACGCCAAAGGCCGGTATCAGCCAGAAGCCCTGAAAAAAATCAACTACATTCTCCGTGATCATCGAACAGAAGAAATTAAACCCATCCATAAAGGCCTCCTGAATCTACTTCATTCCATTTCTAATACTCTTGACCGGCCGACCCGGTTCCATATTATTTCCGGATACCGTTCTCCCGAAACAAACGCCGAGCTGCGAAAGAAAAGCAAATACGTCGTCAAGAACAGTTTACACATCCAAGGTGAAGCTGCCGATATCCGGATTCCGGGTTACGATACGAAATGGTTGCGAAAGGTCTGTATGAAGTTAAAAGCCGGTGGAGTAGGGTATTACCGGAAATCCGATTTTGTACATGTGGATGTCGGTCCTGTTCGGCACTGGCAAATTTAAATTAACTGCTCTAAGCCTCGGGACGTTGCTCTTTCAAAGCACGGTCCAGCGGATTGTCACGGTCGTAAATATCATGGCGAAAATTCAGTTTGCCGGTTTCGTCCACCCATGCCGTCCAATACTGTAAATGAACCGTAATGGGTCTTTTGAGCCCGACAATCTGTTGTGTTCCGTTTTCAATGGTTTCCATTAATCTTTCCCGTGTCCAACTCGGATCATCCTGCAGGAGATAGACGGCAAGGCTGATGGGTTCTTCCACTCGAATACACCCCGAACTAAAATCACGATTATTTTCTTTAAAGAGAAAACGTTTGGGCGTATCATGAAGATATACGGCGAACTTATTGGGGAATATAAATTTTATTCGACCCAGTAGATTTTTTGGCCCTGGCTCCTGGCGAAGTTTGTAAGTGAAGTTTCTCGGCTCGATCTTATTCCATGCGATGGTTTCCGGATCTATTTCTACCGCATTATTACTCCAATCTTTGAAAACCTTAATTTTCTGTTGTTCAATATAGTGAATATTTTTCTGAATTTTTGGAAGAACATCTTTGATGGCAAGACTTTGAGGAATGTTCCAGTATG
>JAOUGB010000135.1 GCA_029857875.1 Desulfobacteraceae bacterium
TTGCGGATCAATAGAAAGCCGGATTAAATTTCCTTTGGAATGTTTAAAACGTGTTAAAGATGTTGTAGGAGATTTTCCAGTTGGGTATCGGTTTTTGGCTGATGAATGGCTGCCAGATGGGCTTCACATAAAGGAATCTGCTGTTTTAGCTAAAAGCTTGGAGAAGGAGGGCATAGCCTATATATCAACAATGGGTGGAACGTATGAATCATTTTTTTTGCCGGAAGTCATTAAGAAATCCAAAAAACCAGGCTACATGGTTTCTTTAGCTGCCGCCATTAAAAAGAAAATAACAGTTCCAGTCATTGCCGCAGGACGAATATCAACCCCTGAACGGGCCGAGTCCATTCTAACGAACAAAAAAGCAGATCTAATAGGATTGGCTCGTATGTTGTGGGTTGATCCCGAATGGCCGAAGAAGGCCTGGAAAGGAAATGACCGATCAATTCTGAAATGCAGTCCCAAATGCGACGCCTGTTTGCAACTGGTAATGCAGGGTAAACCCGCCTATTGTCCAAAATGGAGTAAAGAAAAACGCGCTGTGTATCGTAAGTTGTTTCAATAGGAATATAATGTGGAGATTCATGCCTTTTCGGAACCTCCAATGAGGTAAGTGCTATCGTTTAAAAATTCATAATTGGTCGAAACTAATAAATAGTGCCCGAACGAAAACTAGGATTTTTCGTTAAGATCAAGGAAGATGAAAATTTTAACCACAGGAATACGGGTAGTATTTCGAGGATTAAAATTTGAGTCTGACGCAGATATTGGCGGAAAAGACCGTTTTCGTTAAGGCACTAACTGTATTATGTGCCGGTGTTCATTTGACTGCCACGCACCGCCGGAACTTTTGAGACCTTCGCAAACGACCCCACAGGGTCATTACCATGAAAAATTCAAGCCCGCATCACAACGTGCAAGGAGGATTAATTGGATCATTCAAAACCGGTTCTGATTACCGGAGCCACCGGCTACGTCGGCGCGCGCCTGATCTCGCGATTGCTGATGACCGGATATCGCGTAAGGGCTATGGGAAGATCCCTGGCCAAAATGAAGTCACGGTCCTGGGGGAATCACCCCATGATCGAGCTGGCTGAAGCGGATATTCTGGACCTGCCGTCCCTTGAGCGAGCGGCCAGGGGCTGCGGGACGGTGTTTTACCTGGTGCATTCCATGATTGTACAGAAGAAGGGATTCGCGGATGCCGACCGCACGTCGGCCCGAAATATGGTAGCGGCAGCAGTGACCCAAGGCGTGGAGAGAATCATCTATTTAGGGGGGCTCGGTGATGTTAACCATCCCGACATGAGCGAGCATCTGCGCTCGCGCCACGAGGTCGGCGATATTCTCCAGTCCGGTCCGGTACCCGCTACCGTGCTTAGGGCCGCCATGATCCTGGGATCCGGCAGCGCTTCTTTTGAAATGCTGCGCTATTTGGTCGAACGCCTGCCGGTGATGTTAACGCCCCGTTGGGTTCACACCCTCTGCCAGCCCATTTCGATTACCAGTGTACTGCATTATCTCCAGGGGTGTCTCGAACACGATGAAACCACCGGCCAATCCTTTGACATCGGCGATCTGGATGTATTGACCTATAAAGAAATTATCGATAGCTACGCTCAAGAGGCCGGCTTGCGCAAACGCTTGATTATCCCGGTTCCCCTGCTGACCCCCAAACTAAGCTCTTATTGGATTCATTTGATTACGCCGGTTCCGGCTTCCATTGCCAGGCCCTTGGCCCAGGGTTTGAGTATTCCGGTTATTTGCAAGGACAATCGCATACGGTCCATCATCCCGCATACGCCGTTAAGCTGCCGTGAAGCCATTCGAATCGCTTTGGAACATATTAAAAACCAGCAGGTGGAAACCTGTTGGACCGATGCCGGATGCCTGCTTCCTCCGGAATGGGCCTATTGCGGTGATGCGCAGTACACCGGTGGAACCGTTTTGGAATGCGGCTATCGAATCCGGATAAAAGGGACGCCCCAAGAGATCTGGACGCCCATCCAAAACATCGGCGGAGAAACCGGTTGGTATTTCGGTAAAGCACTGTGGAAACTTCGCGGAGATTTGGACAGACTGATCGGCGGCTTCGGTCTGCGCCGGGGGAGACGGCATCCCACCGAGTTGCGGGTCGGAGATGCCATTGATTTTTGGCGTGTTTTGGAAGTGGAGCATGAACGGCGGTTGGTTTTATTTGCTGAAATGAAAGTGCCGGGGGAGGCATTGCTTGAATTTCGAATAACACCCCAAGCTGACGGCTCTAGCGAACTCGAGCTACTTTCCCGCTTTTTGCCCCGAGGACTTGGGGGCTTTCTCTACTGGTATGCCTTTTATCCGTTTCATGAGTGGATTTTTGGCGGCATGCTTCGAGCCCTTGCCGGAGCCACCGGCAAGTCCATGGTTCGCGGTCCCGAACGATTTACGCCCAGATTGCCGGATAGTTGCGAACTCCCGCAGCAAAAAACGTGACTCAAACAAGCAATTAAAACCCAATATCCATTCAGAGCACAGATTCCATTTTCTTTACTCTTTTGAGCTAATATTTTCGCTTTCAGATCTTTTTAGGGGAAACCGGTCGAATCATAACTGGTTATATCAATCGCACAGCAAATACGAACGGGACTCCTCGTATAATGGGTGGAAAAGAATTAAAGAAATGGTTCCAAACTAATTTCAATATTGATGATGTCGTCTATGTTAAGATCTTGTCTCCGGTATCATTAAAATTATTATTTTAGATGGTTAGGCTGACTCAGTCAGACATATCGCAGGTTTTTGAGGTGGAGGATATTTTCACCTTATGGATGGATACCTGAAAATTTGTCAGGATGGAACGAGATTATACAAGATGTTGTATTGACGGAATGACCAGATTTTCATTAAAATATTGAAGCTTAGTGATAGATAGGTTATGAATATCACATAGGCTTGGAATCATTAGATATCTGAACTTTTTGCAAGTTATCACGAAAATTTTTAACAAAAACATCCGACCTTAAATATGATGAATTCCATTTAGTTGATATAAATCCCTAAGTCAGATATACAAATTTTAACCGATCTAAATTATATCCCTTTATTTTTATTACAGTCTTGTCCATAAAATTTTAGTGAGGGCATAAAAGATGAAATGCCCAAAGTGTCAGACTGACAATCCAGATGGTGCCAAGTTCTGTAATGAATGCGCCTATGACCTGAAAAAGATCACTGATCTCCCTTCTGAAAGATTTTCCCATCCACAATCCTACACTCCAAAATTCCTTGTTGATAAAATTCTTGCCCATAAAAGCGCCGTTGAAGGTGAAAGAAAGCAAGTGACCGTGTTCTTTGCGGACGTGGCTGGTTTTACTTCATTCTCTGAAAAGCTCGATCCCGAACAAGTCCACCGGATCATGGATGGGGCTTTTAGGATCATGATGAATGAGATCCATGAATATGAAGGTAACATTAACCAGTTCACCGGAGATGGCGTTATGGCTCTGTTTGGTGCACCGGTTGCCCATGAAGACCATGCTCAGCGTGCCTGTCATGCTGCTTTAACCATTCAAAAAGCCATGGTTGAATACAGCAAGGAGGTCAAAAAGGACCTTGGAGTAAACTTCAAGATGCGGGCAGGTCTCAACACGGGTCCGGTAGTGGTCGGTTCTATCGGGGATGATTTGAGGATGGATTACACGGCCGTCGGAGATACAGTTAACCTGGCCTCCAGGATGGAGAGTACTGCCAGGCCGGGAACTGTTTTGGTTTCCAACAATACCTACAATCGCGCCAAGCAACACTTTAAATTTACGTCTCTGGGAAAGGTTAAGGTTAAGGGTAAAGAAACACCTCTGAATGTATATGAGCTTGTTGATAAGATTGAAAGGCCAAAATCAGGCCTTGACCGGCAAATATTATCCGAGATGGTGGGCAGAGAAAAAGAGCTCAACAAGTTGGAAACTCAAGTTCTGAAAGCCGTCAACGGCGAAGGTTCAGTTGTAAACATTATCGGCGAGGCAGGCATAGGCAAGTCACGACTTGTGGCTGAATTGAAAAATAGAGAAATAATGAAGCAAGTAACCCTTCTTGAAGGAAGGGCAATTTCAATGGGCAGAAATTTAAGCTTCCACCCGGTTATTGACCTTTTGAAGGAATGGGCTCGAATAATAGAAGATGACAGTGAGGCAGCTGCGCTCAGTAAGCTGGAGACTGCTATCCGGCAGGTGTACCCGGAAGAAATGCAAGAGGTGCTCCCTTTTGTTGCAACCCTCATGGGAATGAAGCTTTCCGGCAGATATGAAGAAAGGGTTAAAGGTATTGAGGGTGAGGCTCTGGAGAAACTTATCCTGAAAAGTGTACGGGAGCTTTTAATCAAGGCAACTGAGCTGAGACCGCTGGTAATTGTGATAGAAGATCTTCACTGGGCTGATATGAGTTCTATTGAGCTTATGGAGTCGCTGCTGCGTCCGGCAGAAAAACAAAGGATTATTTTTGTCAATGTGTTTCGACCCGGCCACAAGGAGACAAGTGCTCGGATCGTTGAAACCATAAAAGAGAAGCTCCCTAACTATTATGTCGAAATCGTGCTTCAACCGTTGGATGAAAGAATGAGTGAAGCACTAATCAACAACATGCTAAACATCAGGGGGCTTCAGCTATTTGTTATCGATCAGATCGTTGAGCGAGCCGGTGGCAACCCATTTTTCATTGAAGAGGTGGTGCGTTCATTTATTGATGAGGGAGCGGTCGTTGTCAGAGACGGAGCATTTGAAGTGACGGAGAAGATCAACTCCATGGTGATTCCCCACACCATCAACGATGTGCTCATGGCCAGAATCGACCGGCTCGAAGAGAAGACGCGTATTCTTGTGAAGGTCGCATCGGTGATCGGCAGGAGCTTTTTCTACCGGATTCTTCAAAAAGTAGCCAAGACGGTTGAGGATATAGACAACAGATTGTCCTACTTGAAAGAGATACAGCTTATCCTGGACCGCAGGAGAATGGAGGAGATAGAGTATCTGTTCAAGCACGCTCTTGCCCAAGAGGCTCCATATGAGTCGATTCTCGTGCAGAAGCGCAAAGAGCTTCATCTGAATGTTGCGGATTCTATCGAGAAGGTTTTCCAAGAAAAACTGCACGAGTTTTACGGCATGCTTGCATACCATTACAGCCAGGGTGAGGATCTCGATAAAGCGGAAGAATACATGATAAAAGCCGGTGAAGAGGCATTGCGTTCCTCGGCATCCCGTGAAGCCTTAAACTATTATCAGGAGGCTTTAAGCTTATATCTCAATAAGCATGGAGAAACTGCCGATCCTGAAAAACTTAAGATGTTGGAAAAAAACATTGCCCTCGCTTTTTTCAATAAAGGTGAATATGAAAGTGCTTTGACATATTTTGACCGTGTTTTAAAACGCTGGGGTGTAAAACCTTCGCAAAATAAGATCTTTGTATTGATAAAACTCGTATTTGATCTGCTCAAAGTTATCCCGAATCTATATTTTCCGTCAAAAAAATCAAAGAAGATACCGGACAATCGAGATAATGAAATATTTAATCTGAGTTATAAAAAGCTTCAAACTTTGACCTTTGTAAATGCAATGAGAAAGTTAACCGAGGGGGTTGGGACAGTCAAAAAGAGTTTAGGATTCGATTTAAGAAAGATTGAAAATGGATACAATTGGCCTTTAACAGGCAGTGCCCAGTTTTCATATACCGGCTTTTCATTTAGTTTAAGCAACAGGTTTTTGGAGTATGCTGAAAGTGTTGTTGATAAAAAGAACATAAAAGAACTTCTTGCTTTCAACTTTTATAAATTAATACAAACTGTTTTTCTGGAAAATGGGACGATATTCAGGATTATGACGAATCTTTGTTAGATCAAAATTTAAAAATTGGTCAATTTTGGGAGGTGTCAAACTATATAGTCATTTACTGTTTAGCAAAACTGGAGCAAGGCGAGTTCAAGGTTGTATACCCGTTAATAGATAAATTATCAACAATCGCTGACAGCTATGAATATGAACCCTCAAGATCACACAAGTTCAATAGGAAAACACATTTGCTTATCCAATGCAGAAAGCTGTATGATGCTCAAAAATCGGCAGAGAAATTTGAATTGTCTGTTGTTAAGATAGGCTTAGATCTATACCGAATTCATGCCCTTGGGTTAAAAACACAAATTCAAATTCTGCTAAAAGATCTTGCAGAAGCCGAAAAATCGTTAAATCAAGCAGAAGAATATTATAGAAAGCAAGCGATCGTCCCTCCTCTGTTTGCAGCAAGTTATCTTGTTGCAAAGTTTTCTCTTGATATTGAACTGTTAGAAGAATCATTCCGTTCCAACAATAAATTAACTATTTCAAAACACAGGCAGAGTGCAGTTAAGAGCGGTAAAAATGTATTAATAAATTCTAAGAAATATGCACCCTATCGTACAGGAGTTTTTAAATTAATGGGGCTTTATTTCTGGCTTATCAACAAACAAAATAAGGCGGTTAAATGGTGGCAAAAAGCAATAGAAGAGGGTGAAAGGCTTTCTGCACGTCCAGAGCTTGCCAGAACCTATATGGAAATCGGCAAACGATTTCTTGAAGAAAAGAGTAAATATAAAGAACTGAATGGAATCAGCGCCAAGGAATATCTGGGAAAGGCAAGGGAAATGTTTCAAGAGATGGACCTGCAGTGGGACCTGGATGAATTGGACAAG
>JAOUGB010000136.1 GCA_029857875.1 Desulfobacteraceae bacterium
ATTCAGAACGCCACTTATTTTCCTAAAAATCTTTTAGAATGGGATGGTGATCCCGGCCAGGTTCCAACGCTGGATAAAACCTATATCTGGGTGGATGCATTTGCCAGATGGAGAATTGTTGATCCCATAACATTTTTTCAGACGGTCAATAACACCACAAGTGCTCAGGGAAGGCTTGATGACATTATTGATCCTGCGGTGCGAAACCTTATTACTGAAAACAGGCTCATCGAAACAGTTCGCAAGAGCAACCGGGAATTGGATACCTATGAAATAGGGCTCGAAGACATAAAAGAAAGACCATCCTACAGGATTGTAACCGGCAGAGAGAAGATTGCCAAGCAGATACTGGAGCAGGCCCAGCCGAAACTGGCCAAGTTTGGCATTGAACTGGTTGATGTGAAAATCAAACGGATAAACTATGTAGAACAGGTTAGAGATTCGGTATATGGCCGAATGATTGCGGAACGGAAGCAGATTGCCGAAAAATTCAGATCAGAGGGCAAGGGTGAAGCCCGAAAGATACTGGGTGAAAAGGAAAGAGATTTAAAGAAAATTACTTCAGAAGCTTATAAAATAGCTGAGGAAATTAAAGGCAAGGCCGATGCCGAATCAACTAAGCTATACGCTGAAGCCTATGGCGTCGACCCTGATTTTTATTCATTTGCTAAAACACTTGAAATATACAGCGATGCCCTTGATAAAGACAGCTCACTCGTGCTTTCAACAGACTCGGAATTTTTTAAATACTTAAAAGGGTATTCCGGTAAACCATAGTACAGGAAAAGAAAAAGCACCGGAATCTTTGAGAGCGTTTGCGTTCATCAACGGGTGCTTTTTTCAGAGGTCTCGACGTTTATAGGTAAAGTTTATTTGCCTTTTCTTCTTTGATGGCGTGTACGAGCCAACAACTTTCTATGTTTATGTTTTCGCATTTTTTTTCTTCGTTTTTTTACAACACTACCCAACAGATCACCTCCAATCGGTATTTTCTTTATTCATAAAAAATGATAAATACATTATAAATAACAGGATGTCCACATTTTTTTTGATGAATAACGATTCTCATGGAGAAATTGAACAAATTCAATACGGATCAGATTAACATCATAAATAACTGTGTGGAAATGGCCGAGGAACTTGTCAGTAACTTCTATAAAATGTCGGCCAGTCAATGGTCCGCGGCATGCGCATATGATATCAAAACGCTGGTCGATCTTTCCCCTGAAGAGATCGTTAAAGGCCCGTTTGCTCAAGTTATTCGATATAGGGGCTGGCGAAAGAATTCATCCTTAGGTTCATCAACATATGATTTTTATAAAATATGTCTTCAAGATCATGCGATCCTTTCAGCCATAAAAGATTCGCCTGATATAGAACTTTTTCCATTTACCCTCTATATCGTTGCTCACGAACTCATTCACATCCTGAGGTTCAGCAAATTCCTTCAAAATTTTGAGGCATCTCATGAAGAAATGATCACAGAAGAGGCTCATGTCCATGAAACCACACATGACATACTCAAATCGGTAAATGTTTTTGGCATGGAGAATGTATTGAAGTTTTATGAAAAATGGCGCAAACCTATTGATGATTTGCGGAAATTTTAATTCAAAAAAAGTGCCGGATATACCTTGACAATGTTAAAACATTGCATATATTAAGCGTGTTTTTATGAATTAAGTGTGTAAAAACAAATTTGCTTAACAGGGAACAATCTTTTGTTCAGCAGGAGGTTTTCAAAAATGCCCATCTATGAATATGAATGTTCGAGGTGTGGGAGAATAGATGAAATGATCCAGAAATTTTCCGATAAACCGTTGACCAAATGCAGGCATTGTTCTGGAAAACTCCATAAGCTTATTTCTCAAAGTAGTTTTCACCTTAAGGGAACGGGTTGGTATATAACAGACTATGCAAATAAATCACAGAGTTCAGCAACACCTTCAAATAAAGGAAAACAAAAAGCAAACCAAAGCTCAGATATTCCAAGCAAAGAACCCAAAAAGTCAAAAAAACCTGCCGATTAAACACTAGAATATAATTCTCGACTAATTCTCGTTGTGAAGGATTATATTCGTAATAATTTGAAAAAAAGAAAAGGAGAAATTGAAAAATGAAACTCAGACCGTTAAATGATCGAATTTTGGTAAAACGTGTTGAGGAAGAGACCAAGACCAAGGGAGGAATTATCATTCCAGACACAGCCAAAGAAAAACCGGCAGAAGGAAAAATTGTTGCGGTTGGAAAGGGTGCTCTGAATAACGACGGTAAACGTGTACCCCTTGAAGTCAAAAAAGGTGATCGGATTTTGTTCGGGAAATATGGTGGTCAAGAGATAAAAGTTGAGGGTGAAGAATACTTGATCATGAGCGAACAAGAAGTTCTCTGCGTAATCGAATAATCAACATACGAAACGGAGGAAAGACCAAGATGGCTAAGGAAATAAAATACAATGTGAAAGCCCGTGAAGCCATGCTTAACGGGGTGAAAAAACTTGCAGATTCGGTTGTCGTAACACTTGGCCCTAAAGGAAGAAACGTTATTATAGAGAAATCCTGGGGGTCTCCCACGATTACAAAAGACGGCGTAACCGTCGCCAAGGAAATCGAGCTTGAGGACAAGTTTGAAAATATGGGAGCTCAGATGGTGAAAGAGGTCGCCAGCAAAACCAGCGATATGGCTGGTGACGGTACCACTACAGCGACAGTGCTTGCAAGGGCGATATACGAAGAAGGTCAAAAGCTTGTTGCAGCCGGCCACAATCCAATGGCCATCAAACGCGGGATCGACAAGGCGGTTGAGGTTGCGGTCAAAGAACTTCACAGGATCAGCAAACCCACGAAAGATCAGCGCGAAATCGCCCAGGTTGGTACCATTTCTGCCAACAACGACGAAACCATTGGAAACATCATTGCCGAGGCCATGAATAAAGTCGGCAAGGAAGGCGTCATTACCGTTGAAGAAGCAAAAGCCATGGAGACGTCCCTTGAGGTTGTTGAGGGCATGCAGTTTGATCGCGGCTATCTTTCGCCATATTTTGTGACAGATCCGGATAAAATGCTTGCTTCTTTGGAAGATCCTTATATCCTTATTAATGAAAAAAAGATCAGCAACATGAAAGACATGCTTCCGGTCCTTGAGCAGATCGCAAAGATGGGCAAACCCCTGTTGATTATTGCTGAAGACGTGGAAGGCGAGGCACTTGCCACACTGGTTGTGAACAAGCTGAGAGGAACCCTTCAGGTAGCAGCTGTCAAGGCTCCGGGTTTTGGTGACAGACGCAAAGCCATGCTTGAGGATATCGCGATTTTGACCGGTGGCCAGGTTGTATCGGAGGATCTTGGAATAAAATTAGAGAACTTGACGATTTCAGATCTCGGAAAAGCGAAACGCATCAACATCGACAAAGACAACACCACAATCGTTGACGGTGCTGGTTCACGTTCTGCACTGGAAGGCCGAGTAAAGCAGATTCGCGCACAAATTGATGAGACAACATCAGATTACGACCGTGAAAAACTCCAGGAAAGATTGGCCAAACTCATCGGAGGTGTGGCGGTCATTAATGTGGGTGCTGCTACAGAGATAGAGATGAAAGAAAAGAAAGCACGTGTTGAAGACGCATTGAATGCTACCCGGGCTGCGGTTGAAGAAGGGATTGTGCCCGGGGGCGGTGTTGCACTGGTTCGCTGTATCGATGCTTTGGATAAAATCAAAATCAAGGCTGACCAGAAATTGGGTGTACAGGTTGTGAAACGTGCCATGGAAGAACCTTTAAGACAAATTGTAAACAATGCCGGGTTTGAAGGGTCCGTCGTTATCGATAAAATTAAACGGCATGACGGTGCTTATGGTTTTAATGCCGAAACCAACAAATATGAAGATTTGATGGAAGCTGGCGTAATCGATCCCACTAAAGTCGTTCGTTTTGCACTGCAAAATGCAGGAAGCGTTGCTTCATTGATGCTGACCACAGAAGCAATGGTCGCAGAGAAGCCCGAAGAAAAATCCAACATGATGCCCGGAGGCGCCGCTGGAATGGGTGGCGGAATGGGTGGAGGAATGGGCGGAATGGGCGGGATGATGTAATCCCAGTCCGTGTTAATACCTAATTTAAAAACCCTCATGCTTTATTTGCATGGGGGTTTTTTGTTGATGATCTCTATTTCGAAAAAGATCGAAAAACTTGACAACCTACTAATTTTCGGTTTATAATATTAAAGTTAAATAAAAAATAATATTAAAGATTCGGAGTGGCCCATGGTTTATAAGAGAAAATCCCAGGTAATAATGTCCTTGTGTATTTTAGCTGCAATACTTATTTCCCCAGTCCGTCTTTTTGCACAGGAAGCTGCGGAAACTGTGGAACATGAAGCAGGTTTTTATTATACCGTTCAAAAAGGGGACACGCTCTGGGATCTATCAACTCAATTTTCTGATAACCCATGGCTGTGGCCAAATTTATGGGGCGAGAACAGCCAGATCTCCAATCCCCACTGGATTTATCCGGGTGAGCGTATTCGACTTTTTCATGTAAAGGGAGTTGATACTTTTATTAAAAAAAACGTTGAGGAGAATCAACCCAAAGAACCAGAACCGACAAAAGAAGCTTTGTATTATTACTATTCTCCCATCGAAAGTATTGGATTCATCAAAAAACAAGCCATCACCCCACAGGGCACAATCTTCAAAGTCAAAGATGATAAAAAATTGATCGGCGTCGGGGATCTGGTTTATATCCGTCCAAATGTTGATAATTCTCTTCAACCGGGAACCAAGTTTACGGTATATAGAACTCTAAAGCCGATTGTAGATAAAAAAACGAAAGAACTTATCGGAATTCAGCACTATCTGACGGGAGTTATTGTAATTACGAAAAAAGAACCCGGTTTTGTTTTGGCCACGGTTGTTAAATCTTTCCGGTCTATTGCTGTGAACGATCTATTAATGCCGTATAAAAAGCGGTTACCGAGAATTGCCTTGACCCAAAGCAAAAATGGTTTGAATGGAAAAATTATTGAATCTGAGGAGCACGAAAAAAACATTGGAGATCATACCGTCGCATTCATCGACAAAGGTGATCAAGACGGTGTGGAGATCGGCCAGTCATACAGTATATATTATCAGGAAGAAGAAAAACTCAACGAGAAAAGCAAAGGGAAGGTTCCTTTGACGCCTATTATTCATGGATCGCTGATCGTCTTGCATACCGAGCCAACAACATCAACGGTTCTAATAACCCAGTCGGACCGGAGTATTGACCCGGGAACTAAAATATGTAGCCCCATTGAATAGAATTCTGAAAGTGTTACATTTTTTCCAACTCCTTGTCGATTAACATCTGAAGCCCGTTTAGGCTCCAATCCCTCAAACGTCGGCCATTAACAAAGACCGTCGGGGTTCCCGTGATACCGGCCTGACGCCCATCCAGAATGTCCTGCTGTATTTTGGCCAAAAATTTAGGATTCTTCATCATTTTTTCGAATTCTTCACTATTAAATCCAAGATTTCGAGCAATCTCTCTGATCTTTTGATCGTTCAATTTGTCGGATTCAAGAAAAAGCTGATCATGGAACTTCCAGAACTTGCCATATTTGTCGGCCGCAAGAGCTGCCATAGCGGCTTTCATAGCATATTTATGCCTTCTAAGAGGGAAGTTTTTAAAAACCAGTTTTACTTTTCCAATATTATTCTCGAGCACCTGCTCCAGTAGAGATACAATCCTCGAGCAGTACGGTCATTGGAAGTCGCTGAAAACAGCGATCACTACCGGGGCGTTTTCCGGCCCTTTGAATGGTGACCCGGAAATATCGATATGTTGGATAAAATCAACATGAAGGATTTCAATTGTTTTGTTTTTACGGCTGCTCAAAAAAAGCCATTCTTCTCCGGGGCCTGACTTGATTTGATCAATATCATTTCCAACATCGATCTTATCCTTAAGGTTGCCGTCAGACGAATATATTAGAATCTTACCCGATTCGGTGAGAACGAAAATCGAATTTCCATTCTGGGAAACTGCAACGTCAAGAGGCTGTGTATCCAATTTAAGTGTTTTATGAATATTCCATTCGACAAAAGCAAGGCCTTGGGTGAACAAACCCGGAACAATTAAAATCGCCAACAGACAAACAACATATTTTCGTTTCACATTGACACCTTCCTTTCATTGTCCTTAAAAAATATTTCCGGTCTGCTGCGCTATATTGGCGTTGCTTAAAATTAGGGGTGAAAAACTTGAGTAATCATATAAAAACCAAGATTGCATGTCAATCAAGTTGTAAAGATCACCTGTTAACAGGCTGTTGCGTGTTAAAATATGGCTAAAATTGATATTTTTACTTAAGATCCATAGGAGACGAGTAATAAAAGATTGACCTTTAGCATGAATAATATTAAAATATATAATATGTTAAAAGCTTTTTCCTGTGCATTGGGTGGGAACCTGATAATGTCAAGATAGCAGAAAGGGCGGGATTATGAATTTTGGACGATGGATAATATCATTATCGCTGTTATTGTTTTCGATGCCGGCTTCAGCAGAATATTACAGATATCTTGATAAAAACGGAAACGTACATTACACGGACGATTTGACCAACGTTCCCGAAAATCAGCGAACCGACATTAATGAATATACAGGAATTCAAGATAATGCGTATGATCAGGAAAAAGATGA
>JAOUGB010000137.1 GCA_029857875.1 Desulfobacteraceae bacterium
GATGGTTGACAATATTCGTAAACGCTTACGACTGACATCTTTAAAATATCAAAAGCTCGAAAATCTCGTGGACGCCATTGGACTGCCCAAGGAAAAATTATGTACCCACTGCTGGGATGGAAGCAGTTATTTCTAATCTAAGTACATGTATTCGTAAATACGGTGGCGTATTTATAACTTGGTTTATTCATTCTATTTATGCAAAAGTGTAAAGTGCCTAAAGTGAACTAAAGTGCCTAAAGTTAAGGTATTCTATCAATTTTAATTATATTTGATTGCGCTGAAAGCGCGTTCCTCAACTTTAGCTCACTTTAGGCACTTCAAACTTCAAACTTTTGGACTTCAGCTTATACGGGATAGTTGTACTGATAAAAATGCGTCATCGAATTTACGAATTAGAGCACTTAATCGATAATCCATTAACATGAAAAGAACGGAAAGGAATTGTGATGGGCAAACGCGAAGACATCAATAGTGTTTTAATTATTGGATCAGGACCTATTATTATCGGGCAGGCGTGTGAGTTCGATTATTCCGGTACCCAGGCCTGCAAGGCATTGCGCAGTCTCGGCTACAAGATCATACTGGTGAATTCTAATCCGGCAACGATCATGACCGATCCTGGAATGGCGGATGTTACCTATATTGAACCCCTGAATCTTCAGACGCTGACGAACATTATCGAAGCGGAGCGACCCGATGCCCTCTTGCCGAATTTGGGCGGCCAGTCCGGCTTGAACCTGTCTTCAGAACTATACAAAGCCGGTGTGTTGGATAAATACGGCGTTCAGGTTATCGGCGTGAACGTCGATGCCATTGAACGCGGGGAGGATCGCACTGCTTTCAAGGAGACCATGAATCGCCTTGGCATTGAAATGCCCAAAAGCCAGACGGTCAATAGTGTAGAAGACGCGGAGCAGGTTGCGGACAAGCTTGGCTATCCTGTTGTCATTCGGCCGGCATACTGCATGGGCGGAACAGGGGGAGGATTGGTGTATAATGTCGAGGAGCTTCGAACCGTTGCGGCCCGGGGTCTTTCGGCCAGTATCGTCAATCAGGTCCTGATTGAAGAGTCGGTGCTGGGCTGGGAAGAACTTGAACTGGAGGTGGTCCGGGATGCCAAGAACCAGATGATCACGGTCTGTTTCATTGAAAATGTCGATGCTATGGGCGTGCACACCGGAGATTCCTACTGCACGGCACCCATGCTGACCATTGCGCCTGAACTTCAGGAGAAACTCCAGAAATATTCTTACGACATCGTGGAGGCCATCGAAGTCATCGGCGGGACAAACGTCCAGTTCGCCCATGACCCCAAGACGGGAAAGGTGGTCGTCATTGAGATTAATCCAAGAACTTCGCGCTCGTCGGCATTGGCATCCAAGGCTACGGGGTTCCCAATTGCTTTGGTATCTTCGCTTCTGGCCGGTGGTTTAACCATGGATGAAATTCCGTACTGGCGGGATGGAACTCTTGAGAAATACACACCGTCCGGTGACTATGTGGTCGTCAAATTTGCCCGCTGGGCATTTGAAAAATTCGAAGGCGTTGAAGATAAACTCGGTACACAAATGCGGGCTGTGGGAGAAGTAATGAGTCTCGGCAAGAACTACAAAGAGGCTTTTCAAAAGTCCATACGCTCCCTGGAAATCGATCGCTACGGCCTCGGCTTTGCTAAAGATTTCAACAAAAAATCTCTGGACGAATTGCTCAATATGCTGAATACACCCACCAGCGAACGACAATTTATGATGTATGAGGCGCTGCGTAAAGGTGCTGATGTTCAGACCCTTTACAAAATTACCCACATCAAACCCTGGTTTATCGAACAGATGAAGGAGCTGGTGGAGCTTGAGGAACAGATCCTTGAATATAAGGGCCTGACGCTTCCCGATGACATTCTCATCCGGGCCAAAAAAGACGGATTTGCGGATAAATATCTCGCCAAACTTCTTGGTATTCCTGAAAAAGATATCCGAAAAAGACGCATTGAAATGGGTGTGGTGGAAGCCTGGGAGCCGGTTCCGGTAAGTGGCGCAGAGAACGCGGCTTATTATTATTCGACCTACAATGCGCCGGATAGGGTAACGGTGAGCGACCGCAAGAAAATTATGGTCCTTGGCGGCGGTCCCAACAGGATAGGGCAAGGAATCGAATTTGACTATTGCTGTGTTCATGCTGCATTTGCCATTCGAGATGAAGGCTTTGAGTCCATTATGGTTAACTGCAACCCTGAAACCGTCTCTACCGATTACGACACCTCGGATAAACTCTATTTTGAGCCCCTGACCGTCGAGGATGTTCTGAGCATTTATGAGAAGGAGAAGCCGGAGGGTGTAATTGTTCAATTTGGCGGCCAAACGCCGCTGAACATCGCCAATGAGCTGGCTGAAGCCGGTGTCAAAGTTCTGGGAACATCGCCGGAAACCATCGATCTGGCCGAAGACCGGGACCGGTTTCGTAAGTTGATGCGCAAACTGGGAATCCCCCAACCGAAATCGGGCATGGCCAGCACCCTGGAAGAGGCCCTTGAAATTGCAGAGGAGATTGGTTACCCGCTGATGGTTCGTCCATCTTATGTATTGGGTGGGCGTGCCATGGAAATCATACTGGATGAAGAAATGCTGTTGCATTACGTGGCCGCGGCCGTTGAAGTATCGCCGGAACGGCCGATTTTAATCGATAAATTTTTAGAAAATGCCATCGAGGCTGAGGCGGATGCAATTTCAGACGGCACAGACGCTTTCGTTCCTGCTGTCATGGAACATATTGAACTGGCCGGGGTGCATTCCGGAGACTCTGCCTGCGTGATTCCGCCCATTAGCATTGCAAAAAAGCATATCAAAACCATAAACGAGTATACCCGTAAAATAGCCATAGAACTCAACGTGGTTGGTCTGCTCAACATTCAATACGCCATTGTCGAAGACACGGTGTATATTCTGGAGGCGAATCCGAGGGCTTCACGGACGGTACCGATTGTTTCAAAGGTATGCAATATATCAATGGCCCGGGTTGCGACCCAGATTATGCTTGGGAAAAAACTGTCAGAACTTGGGATTGAGGAAAGGTCGATTCCACATTACGGTGTCAAAGAGGCGGTTTTTCCGTTCAACATGTTGCCTGAGGTCGATCCGCTTTTGGGACCGGAAATGCGGTCTACCGGTGAAGTGTTAGGCCTTTCGGATTCTTTTGGTATGGCCTTTTACAAGGCTCAAGAGGCGACCCGTATGCCTTTGCCGGTGGAGGGGACGGTCTTGATTACCGTGGCCGATAAAGATAAACCGGGTGTTTTGGAGTCAGCGAGGCTTTTCAGGGAACTCGGTTTCAAGATTCGATCGACAAACGGCACCCATGATTTTCTATCCGGATACGGCATCGATTCAGGACCGATCAAAAAACTGGGATACGGACGGCCCGACATTGTGGACGAAATAAAAAACAAGGAGATTCAACTGATCATCAACACTCCTAGCGGTAAAGAGAGTAAAGATGACGATTCCTATATCCGCAAGGCGGCGATCAAGTATAATGTTTCGTATATTACCACAACATCCGCTGCTGTGGCGGCTGCAAGGGGCATTGCCGATCGGAGAAGAGGACAAGAAAAGGTAAGATCGTTACAAGACTATCATGCGGATATTCGATAGGTTTTTATTCCCATTCCTAACCCGGATTTCTCTTTCGTTTGATACGCTTATATATGAGAAATTCGGGTTAAAACCTTATCTGAAGGATTCGATGCTTTTTGTTATTTCATTTGTTTGAGCGTATGGATATTGATCCATGAAGACGCCCCAGGCGGCTTACAATCCCAGAACAACCAGCCGTCTACGGAGCTGCGTGTTATTGTCATTGCTGCTGCCGAAGGCGATAAAAATTCCTTTCCATTCATCATCAAAGCACCGCTGGCCACTTTTCCGTAGTAGAAATATCCTTTATATTTACCGCGAAATTCAGTGCCCTTGGGAAAGGCAAGGTCATCGACGATCCAAGGCAGATCGTCGATTGGATTTTTCCGGGAATTGGATTCAACAGTATCCAGATTTTTCGGCACTTGAAATACGTCTTTTTGATTCATTTTATTAAAGGATGGTTGAGAGACAGGTTCACCGGGCAGGGAAGAATCGGATTTAATGCTTTCCATTGAAACCTCCTCAAGGTTTAAGCAGGAACTTATGGCTGACATTAATGGTTGAAGAAACGTTTTGGTCTAAAATATTTCCATAAATATTAGCACAGATTAAATTATAATTCAATCCATAAGTTTCACTTATATCATCCCAATTCCAGGTCACGATGATCAAGATTGATACAGTATTCATTTAATTGACACCCATGAAATTTTCATTTATCGTGAATCATAATGAGTCTATTCTAAAAATTCTTGTAAAATCGCATGACGGCAAGCATACTCTGTTGTATGCGTTTTTGGCAGCGCGGAACGATGGTTTGAGATGGGTGGGGTTGATAAAATATTACAGACAACGAAAGCGAAAAGCTGATGAGTTTAAAAAAAATTAGAGTGACTTCGGGAGTTGACCAGCTTGACAAGCTCCTGGATGAACTGTACATCGGGGATAATGTGGTCTGGCATGACGATGCCGGAAGTTTAGCCGCTGTATTTTGTCTGAATTTCATTCAAGCGTCTCAGGCCCAAAACAAACCGCTTATTTACGCCAGCTTTGACCGTTCTCCGCGCAATCTCATCGAAAAATTGGGACCATTGGCCAATAACCGAAAGCTCATCATCCTGGACTGTTTTACATATGGCAAAGGGGCAGGTTCCGAAGTCTTTCTCAAGTTTTATGATAAAAAGAAACCTGAATGGCCCTGCCAGGTTGTCAAAGTTGATGAACCCCGTCAGATGAATCAGGTAATGGATGCTCTCTATGGAATCCATGGAACCCTTGAAGGTGATGTTCGGTTCGTTTTTGAAAGCCTGACCGGTATGCAGGAACTTTGGGGCGGTGAACAGTATATTTTAAACTTTTATTCCCATTCCTGCCCTCGATTATATGAACTCAATACCATCGCGTATTGGATTATCGAAAAACGGGCCCATTCGCCACGTCTCAGAGCTCAGATCAATCAAATCGCCCAGGTGGCTATTGATCTGTCCGTGAAAAGAGGAAAGACGTACTTGACAATTCTTAAAGCTGAAAAGCGTAACCTGGATACGCTGAACCGACCATTCAGTTATTGGAGCAAAGACCTGAAAATTTCCTTTGATTTGGAAAAGCGTTCTAAGGGACAGTTTGATCTGGGAATCCGCTTGAAACAATTTCGCACCAAACGAGGCCTGTCCCAGACGGAATTGGCGCACCTCGTTGGTGTGACACCGAGCACCATCTCTCAGGTTGAAAGCGATTTGATATATCCGTCCTTGCCGGCACTTCTTAAAATAGCAGAAGTTTTGGATGTTGATATAAACTCTTTTTTTCAGGAATCAGCAGATGTGAAAAACCGGGTGATCTTTCCTTCCGGAGAATCGGTGGATATGAAATTCCCGGATTTGCCGCAAGACAGCATCCAGGGCAGTCTTCTGACTCCGGTGGATTTCGAAGCTAAAGTCGAACCCCTCCTTATCGAAATTCAACCCAATAAGACCCTTCCTTCCCATTTCTTTATCCATAAAGGTGAGGAAATCGGATATTTGCTGTCCGGAAAATTGCAATTGAAGTTGGGCAAGACTGAGTATACCGTTTGTGCGCGTGATACCATTTATCTGACCACTGAAATGCCCTCTCAATGGAAGAATCCCGGTCCGGGTCCTGCCAGATTGCTGTGGCTCAAAATCAAATGAAATTAAGAGCGATTCTCACGGCGAGCCATCCCGGTCTTTCCTGATAAACGTCCTAAATAATCGCCGAATTCGTTTCAGTAAAGTCCGATAGACTGAAACTTATTCGGCGATATATTTCTGCTAACATCCCACTTTTTCTGGTCATTTCATGACATTTCGACCATCTAACCATTTATTTCCATTGTTCCGTTCCTTCTCACGATTTTAATTGAAAACGTTCAATACAAAATAATTCCAAAAGAAAATCGAGAGCCTGAAATTAATAGAATCAAATTAAACCTTGATCCAGCATGGCATTTACTACCTTCGTAAATCCGGCGATATTGGCACCCGCCATATAGTTGCCGGGCTTGCCATACTCGTTAGCCGCATCAAGACAGGTCTGATGGATGTTTTTCATGATCGTTTTGAGTCGTTGATCGACTTCTTCCGCAGGCCAACTCAATCGCATACTGTTCTGAGCCATTTCCAACCCTGATACGGCCACTCCCCCGGCATTGGATGCTTTACCGGGAGCATAGAGGATTTTATTGTCCAAAAAAATGTTGATGGCTTCCGGAACACTTGGCATATTGGCACCCTCGCAGACCAGTTTGACCCCGTTTTTCATAAGATTCATACCATCTTTTTCGTTGATTTCATTCTCCGTTGCGCTGGGGAATGCGCAGTCGGCTTTATGGTCCCAAAGCGGATTATGATCTAAAGACGTGTCTGCTTCTGTGTAAACCGCTTCAGAATACTTATCAATGTACTCATAAATTCTGCCGCGTTTGATGTTTTTTAGCCGTTTTACAAAATCCAATTTGTCGGAATCGATGCC
>JAOUGB010000138.1 GCA_029857875.1 Desulfobacteraceae bacterium
CAGCAAAAAAGCCAGCAGCAAAAAAAACAGCAGCAAAAAAAACAACAGCAAAAAAAACAACAGCAAAAAAGCCAGCAGCAAAAAAGGCAGCAGCAAAAAAGGCAGCAGCAAAAAAAAAGAAATAGACTTTTTTTTAACGCCCCTTAGTAAGAAACGGGGAGGCAAAAATATGTTTTTATAAATTTAAGCCTTCCCGTTTTCTTATTTTTATCAATCCACGATTTTAATTATATGCTAGAGTCCATTATTATGACACCCAAACAAATCGGACAGATTCAAAAATCGCTCATTAAGTGGTACCGCCGCCATCTTCGCCGACTTCCTTGGCGTGAAACCGATAATCCTTATCGGATATGGGTTTCCGAAGTGATGCTTCAGCAAACTCAGGTGCAAACCGTTCTGCCTTATTATCAACAATTTTTACGTGATTTTCCGGACGTCCAAACGCTGGCAAATGCCAATTTGCAAGCGGTGTTAAAGGTCTGGGAGGGGTTGGGGTATTATGCCCGGGCGCGCAATATGCATCGTTCGGCAAGGGTTATCATAGAACAACATGCCGGAATATTCCCGGATTCCTGGGATGTGTTTCGGGAATTGCCCGGGATAGGGGATTATATCGCTTCTGCGGTTTTAAGCATTGCATTTAATCAACCTTATGCAGTTTTGGACGGCAACGTTAAACGGGTTCTGGCCCGGCTCTATGAAATTTCAGAACCGGTTAACAAATCGTCTTCGTATAAGATATTTAAGGGGGTTGCCGATGGTTTGCTGGATCGTCGTCATCCGGGTATGTTCAATCAGGCCTTAATGGAGTTGGGCGCTTTGGTCTGCAAACCCAAAAAACCCGATTGCAATGGTTGTCCGCTGCATTTCCAGTGCCGCGCCAACCAAGCAGGACATGTCGATCAATTCCCAAAACGTATCCGGAAGCCTAAAACACCCCTGCACAATATCGCCGTCGGAGTGGTATACAAAAACAACCATATGCTGATCACGCGCCGTAAACCCGAAGGGTTATTGGGAGGCCTATGGGAATTTCCCGGAGGCAAAATCGGAAAACATGAACGCCCCGAACAGGCATGTGCCAGAGAAATCAAGGAGGAAGTGAATCTGAATGTGGCGATCACCGGCCATATAGCACAGGTCAAACACGCCTACACGCATTTTAAAATCATTATGGAAGTCTTCTCCTGCCGGTATGTGTCCGGTGACGTAAAACTCAACGGTCCGGTGGATTTCCGATGGATTACTCTCAAAGAGATCAATCAGTATCCGTTCCCCAAAGCCAACCATAAGTTTATTCATCTTTTAAGTTAATTCGTTTCTTATAGTAGAATTTATTTTAAAATTTAATTCTTCTTCCAGTTAGTTAGGATAAGGGTTCCAGGATTCAAGGATTCAAGGATTCGAGTGTTTGTTTTTTAATTCGGAATATATTTTAGTTGCCTTATAAATCTCCAAGCATTGCTGATAGGGCTTTTATCAAACCTTTAATCTCTTATAATTTTTCAGCATTTCACTTGACCCCTTGACCCCTTGACTCCTTGAATCCTTGTGGGAATTCCAACTCTTTTGGAGATTATTCCTAAATGTTAAGCGGGGCGATTTTTAATTGGTTCAAATCAATTAACAATTTCCGTTCCCGATGTTCCTTCAACGGCGCTCTCAATATCCTCAATGGAAGCAATGACGGCTCTTTTGCCGGTTTTTCGAACAAACTGGACGGCGGCTTCGATTTTAGGCCCCATGGAACCGGGAGGAAAATGCCCTTGGGCTAAAAATCGGGTGGCCTGTCGGGTGGTTAAAGATCTGAGGAATTCCTGATTCTTTTTTCCATAATTCAGGGCGACGCCTTGAACATCCGTGGCGATCAGAAAAATATCCACATCCACTTCTTCGGCCAGCCTGGCGCTGGCCAGATCTTTATCGATGACCGCATCCACGCCGCTAAAACTTCGTCCTTCTCGAATGACCGGTATCCCTCCTCCACCGCAACAGATAACAATAAAATTCATGTCCATGAGTTTTTTGATTTCCCGCTTTTCCACAATGGTGACCGGCAATGGAGAAGCCACAACCCGCCGGTATCCCTTGGCGGTTTTTTTTGTGGGATAGGGAAGGGTTTGTGCTTTTTCTTTTGTAAAGACAGGGCCGACAGGTTTCGACGGATTTAAAAATGCCGGATCGTTTTTATCCACCACTACATAGCTCAAAAGGCTAACAAAATAATGTTCGGTGTCATTCCCCAGGTGCATCAGTTCCGTATCCAGGGTCGATTCAATCATATAACCGATTTGCCCCTGGGTCTGGGCAACCAGGATCTCCAGCGGCAGTTTCGGAACCGCATCGCAGCTTTCCTGTTTCAGCATGAGGTTTCCCACCTGGGGACCGTTGCCATGGGTGATGATGATCCTGTATGTTTTGGTAAGTTTTGCAATCTGTCGAACGGGATTTGTTAAATTTTCGAACTGTTCGTCGACCGTTCCTTTTTGGCCTTTTCGAATCAGCGCATTGCCGCCCAGCGCCACCAGAAGGATCTGTTTGTTATTTTTCATCATTATGACTTTTATTGAGTTTTTGAAGACATTTCAGCAGCACATCCTCCAGCAAGGGATGGCCGTGATTTTTGTATTCATATCCGACTCTGACGATGGGTTTGTTGATGGACAAAAGCTTCGGCAGATCCACTGGCGTTGCACAAAGAACGAGATCGCAGTCGACATGGTTGATCGTTAATTCCAGATCATGAATCTGCGCTTTGCTGTATCCCATGGCCGGAAGTACCGCGCCGATATTCGGATATCGGTCATAGGTGTCTTTGATGGTTCCGGCGGCATGCCGTTTAGGATCGACAATCTCGGCGGCGCCATACATTTTAGCGGCAATGACGCCGGCGCCGTAAGACATTCCGCCGTGGGTCAGGGTGGGTCCGTCTTCGATCACCAGAACACGCTGTCCTTTAATCTGCCCGGGATCGTCTACCAGGATAGCAGATTCCGCCAGAACAATTTCAGCATCGGGCGCATGGGTTTCAATATTTCTACGCACCGTTTCTATCTGCTGAGGGGTGGCGCTGTCCACCTTGTTGATCACCGCTATATCCGCCATGAGCATGTTGGTTTCACCGGGGTAATAGAGCAGTTCATGGCCGGCCCTGTGGGGGTCGAAAACCACAATGTGTACGTCAGGATAATAAAAAGGCGTGTCGTTGTTTCCACCGTCCCAAACAATGACATCCGCTTCTTTTTCCGCCGATTCGAGAATTCGCCCATAGTCTATGCCGGCATAGACCACAATACCCTGGGACACCAGGGGTTCATATTCTTCTCTTTCCTCTATGGTGCACTGCTGGTTTTTTATATCTTCATAAGAAGCAAAGCGTTGGATGACCTGTTGTGTAAGATTCCCGTAAGGCATTGGATGTCGGACCGCCACGACCCGCTTACCGTAAGATTTCATGATCCTGCAAACGTGACGCGTGGTCTGGGATTTCCCGCAACCCGTCCGGACAGCGCAAACCGCCACCACTGATTTTTTGGATCTTAACATGGTATACGTTGCGCCAATAAGGACAAAATCGGCACCGCCGGCCATGACAATCGACGCCTTGTGCATCACGTCCGTATGAGGTATATCGCTGTAGGAAAATGCAACCAGATCCACCTTGTGTTCGCGAATCAGATCGGTGAGCTGGTTTTCGGAATAGATGGGAACGCCTTTAGGATAAAGCTTGCCCGAAAGTTCCGGCGGATAGATCCGTCCTTCTATGTTCGGTATTTGAGCTGCCGTAAACCCGATAACCCTGTATCGACGATTATCCTTGAAATAGACATTAAAGTTGTGAAAATCACGTCCGGCAGCACCCATGATAATGACGTTTTCGATCATTGGCTTCTCCCAAATAGCATGCCTATATACTTTGATTTCAAAATACTATGATTTAAAACAATCAAATAAATTCTTTGTTGGGAATTTGGGTTAGAACCGGTCTGATCCTGTCCATCGCCCAGTCTATTTCTTCTTTAGTGATCACCAGCGGCGGAGCAAATCGGATAACGTTTTCATGGGTTTCCTTACAAAGCAATCCTTTTGTCTTGAGGTCTTCACAAAAACGCCGGGCACCACCGGCTTCCGGTAGGAGCTCAACGCCGATCAAAAGCCCTTTTCCTCTGATTTCCTTGATGAAAGGGCTTTGTATTGTTTTCAGTTGAGACAAAAAGTATTCTCCCATTTCTCTGGAATTGTCGATCATATTCTCTTCGACCAAGACTTTAAGCGCCGTTCGTGCCACGGCGCATGCAAGAGGATTGCCGCCGAAAGTGCTCCCATGGTCGCCGGGCATAAAGACGCCCAGCACTTCCTTATTCGACAAAACCGCTGAAATGGGGTAGAACCCCCCGGAGAGCGCTTTGCCGATCACCGTGACATCGGCTTCGATATCTTCGTGCTCTTCTGCCAGAAGTTTGCCCGTCCGCCCTAATCCTGTTTGGATTTCGTCCAAAATCAAGACAATGTCGTGCTTTTCACAGACGGCTTTAACGTCTTTAAGATATCCGGACGGCGGGATGATCACCCCGGCTTCTCCCTGAATCGGCTCCAAAAGAACCCCCACCGTATGCGGTGTGATTGCCTGTTCTATGGCTGTGGCGTCGCCGAACGGGACGATTTTAAATCCCGGAGGAAAGGGGCCGAATCCGTTCCTATATTGGTTTTCGGTGCTGAATCCGATAATGGCGATGGTCCGGCCATGAAAATTGTTTTCACAGACGATGATTTCAGCCTTGTCATGGGGAACACCTTTGACCTTATATCCCCATTTTCGAACCGCCTTTATAACGGTTTCAACGGCTTCGGCGCCGCTGTTCATGGGCAACACCTTATGAGATCGGGTCAATTCGCAAAGTTCCTTGTAAAAAAGCCCCAGTTGATCGTTGCGAAACGCCCGAGAGGTCAGGGTCAATTTTTGTGCCTGTTCGATCATGGTCTGCATGATCTTCGGATGGCAATGTCCCTGATTGACCGCGGAATATGCAGACAGGCAGTCCATGTACTTGTTGCCTTCTACGTCCCAGACCCACAACCGCTCTCCGCGGGCTAAAACCACATCCAGCGGTTTATAATTATGGGCACCGAACTCTTCTTCCAATTGAATGTAATATTGCTGATTCATTATTGTCCTCCAGGTGGGTCTGATAACAGACTTTGAAGCATATTGAATACCACTTAACTAGTCAAGACCCTAAATTAATATTTGACTTCAGGTAAATGCTGTTTATGGTAAATTTTAAACAAGCGGCAATTTTTGCTCGGCCGTTTATTTTTAAAGAAAAATAAAATTTAAAAATAAGGAGGGTGACTCCAATGACTGATATACCAAGAAGAGATATTACAGGCGAATGTGAGGGAGAATGTCGAGATCTTGTTAGAGAAGGCGAAGAAGAACGACAGGATGAAATCATCGCTTCCGGTCTTGAAACTCCGGAATCTTATCCGGATGCAAAATGGGCGAGATCCAGAAATGAACCGCCCGGCGCTTTGGGCGGACATGTGTAAAACCGGAGTCATGAGCTCATGCCATCTTGAAAAAAAGATCTATACATAAAAATGAATAAATAAGCCTGTTAAAGGATACGAAACAAAAAAGGCGGCTGATTCAGCCGCCTTTTTTTATTGCGTGGATTTTTGCTCTATAGCTATCACCAGAAATGCGGTACCGTAAATCTCATGATCTAAAAATGGTGGAGGACGTGGTTATCCAAATCTTGCTTTTCTTTTTGATTTTGTGATATATAAACAAGATTTATCGAATACGAAGAAGTTTTAGCGAACCTCAGTATCACTAAATGCTCCGGTTTTGATATTTACCAAAGACTGGACGTTTTCGGAGCCGTTCTTTGTATTGTTGGTGACATTTTTGCTCAGCTTGAATCAAGACGCTGGTTGGATTTATAAGATTAACAGTAAATTGTTGTTCATATTAATCTCTTACTGTTGAAAGGATAATGAAAGCCTTGATACCAAAATTAATTTTTATACGGTTTCTGAGGGGGTTGGAGTTTAAGACATGCAGGGTGTTTGTTTTAGTTATCGGACTTGCGGTTTTGTTTCTTTGTTATGGAAGCGTTGCCCATGCCGGGGCCGTCTATTCATGGACAAAGACCATGGGCGGAACAGATCATGATTATGGCCAGGCTGTAGTTGTGGACAGCAGCGGAAACGTTTACGTCACCGGATATTTTCGAGGCACGGCAGATTTCAATCCGGACATTGCCGTCACGGATAACCACACATCCGCTGGTGAGGAAGATATTTTTTTGACGAAGATAAATTCCGACGGCAGTTACGGCTGGACGAAGACCATGGGAGGAGCCGATCAGGATTATGGTCAATCCGTAGTTGTGGATGGTAGCGATAACGTTTACATCACCGGATATTTTCGAGGCACGGCAGATTTCAATCCGGACATTGCCGTCACGGATAACCACACATCCGCCGGTGAGGAAGATATTTTTTTAACCAAGATAAATTCCGACGGCAGTTACGGCTGGACGAAGACCATGGGA
>JAOUGB010000139.1 GCA_029857875.1 Desulfobacteraceae bacterium
ACCAGGATTTCAATGTAACAATATAGATCCGCGTTTCTTCTTTTTCACTTTACCATGGGCACCGGTCACTGCGGACAAGCGGTTCTCAGACGTCCTTCTTTAGCGGCTTTCCGAATCGCTTTTCATCATCGTTGACTCTTTTCGACCATGGTTGGAGTAGATTTAGAATTAGGCGGTCTCTACCAATTTAAAATATTCTTCAATGGGCAATATCCGAAAGACTTCATAGCTTACATTACCTTCTTGGAGAGTATGCACCATCGATTTGACACGTGCATCGTGATCCGGAAATTCACTGATGATTAAGTACTCCCCTTTACTTACAATGTAATATGCATCTAATATCTTACCGCCGAGTTTTTCCACCCCTCTTTTCCCTTGCTCGAAACGCTCCCGAGATTTTTTAATTTCTTTGTTACCTGCCGCAGTCATTTTTAAATAAGATGCGTAAATAGCCATTTTTCCTCCTTCGCTCAATTTAGGTTTATTTACATTGGAAAATTACAAACCCATTTTCTTCATTTAAGACAATTAGTTAATATTTATTTTTTCAGGCAGTATTCGCGCCACAGGCAGTCTTCCCGGTCACAGTATCCGTTTGCCTCTCCAAAACATTCCTGGTTTCCTTCGATATACTGAATGCTTCGAATGAACCGTTTTAAATCCGGGAAATGGCCTTTTGGCTTATTGTCAAAATCGTCTTCCATTACACTACCGATGTTTACAAAAATCTTGTGCTCCAAGGATATGAATACAGAAAATCCTCTTAAATCGATTTTCAAAGTGCTTATTATCGATTTTTTTTGTTTTGTCCATAGGAGCATGCCTTCATTTTCTCTGGGGAAATTACCTATGCGGGAAATCCTCCCAAACGGGCGAGTAAAAACAATGATGATCTGATAGGGTCGAAACTCAAAAACGGCGATCACTGCCATCGATCACCGGTTTTGTAGCAATTAAATATTATGTTTTGTCCGATGATATCCGTAAATGGAGCAAATTGGAAATCTTTAAATGGTGATCACATGAATCGGACCTGTTTAATTCTAAATTAATTTCCAATACGCTGATGGCGGGGTAACCTTGGATAACTGCAATTACTAACAGCTATCAAGTGCCTGATTTTTGTGTGATAACATAACACCTTATCACCAAACGATAACGGCTTTAATCACTGTTATTTGGTCGACCCGTTGAAATCACCAAGGCAATGTGATACTATTAACGTATCGTCAAAAAAGTTGTCAATTCAGATAGTTGTAGGCGTTGCAAGGGATCGTCCAAATATATAAAATCAGATAGTAGTTGGCGTTGCAAGAATATCAAAGGTGGTCGGCCACTATAACCACTATAAATAGATACCAAAAGATCGTGTTCATATGAAGAAATATATGCAATCCTTAATCCATGACATGTCTCTTTTTAACTCTATAAATATTGTGGTCATAATTCCTTTATGTTACCTAAATACCAAATGCAGTAATATCTCAAATCAATGTAAAATATAGCAAAAAACAGGGAAACCCTATCAAAATTTAGCTGAGGGCCACGGGCGTAAGCCCTTGGGTATCTATGGAAATAGTATCATTTAAGATGAATAAGGAGTATTATGATCTGTGTTGTCGGTGAAATTTTATTCGATGTGTTTCCGTCTTACAAACACCTGGGGGGTGCCCCCTTTAATTTCGCCTTTCACCTGAAAATTCTCGACTTTCCCGTTCGATTTATCTCGAGAATCGGAAATGATCCCGACGGCAAAAGAATCCTGGCCCTGTTGGAAAAGTATCGATTTGATCTAAATGATATTCAGTTGGATGATATTCACTCCACCGGAACGGTAACGATCAAACTTAACAAGTATGGCGTGCCGCAATTCCGGATTACTTCCGATGTAGCTTATGATTATATCGAGTTTATACCGGAGGTTCACCGGGAATTAATCCGTCAAGCCGAACTGGTTTATTTCGGTTCTTTGGCACAGAGATCTCAACAGGGTTTTGAGAATGTACAAAAAATCATTGCCAGTAAAGCGTCATCGGCTGTTGGTTTTTATGACATCAACCTACGTCCGGATTGTTATAATGATCGATTGATTTCCGAATCACTTCTACAGGCAAATGCAATAAAGTTAAACCAGGAGGAGTTTGAAGAACTGAAACGCCTCATGATGTTTGAAAAAAACAGCCGCAGTTTTGTACAACATCTTCTGGATGCATATGAACTGAACATCATATCATTGACCAAAGGTCATGAAGGAAGCGATCTATATACCAGAAACGGTAATTTCAGCATTGACGCGGCAAAATCAGAAGTGATTGTCGATTCTGTTGGTGCCGGCGATGCTTATGCAGCAATGATTGCTGCAGGTCTTATTAAAAATATGCCGCCGAAGATAATAATACAAAATGCCTCTGCCTTTGCGTCATCGATCTGTGAGATAAAAGGGGCAATTCCCGAAACAGAAGCTTTTTACGAGCCATTTCAAGCGATGTTCGCTGAAGGAGAGTAAAGTGCCGACTCAAAGCCTATATATTCAAATGTTCAGCATTCACGGTCTGCTGAGATCCGAAAGCATGGAGCTTGGCCGTGATGCAGACACCGGTGGACAGATAAACTATGTCATTGAGCTCTGCCGCCACTTGAGCCGGGCCAAAGAGGTTGAAAAGGTCGATCTTTTCACTCGTCTGATTGTGGACAAAACGGTTTCTGAAGACTACGCTCAACCCATTGAAAAAGTAAATGAGAAATTCCGGATCGTTCGAATTCAGTGCGGTGGTCGCAAATACTTCCGGAAAGAACTTTTATGGCCTCACCTGGACGAATATATTGACAAGACCATTAAATTCATCAAACGCGAAAATGCCATTCCGGATGTTGTACACGGTCATTATCCTGATGCCGGTTATGTGGCCATGCATCTGTCACGCATTTTCGGAATACCCTTTGTGTTTACCGGTCATTCTCTGGGCAGGGCCAAAAAACAAAAGCTCCTGAACGATGGTTCGAAAGAAGCGGAGATCAACAAAAAATACAAAATCGACCACCGGATTGCTGTTGAAGAAGAACTGCTGAAATATACGGATCTGATTGTTGCAAGCACGACCCAGGAAGTTAATGAGCAATATGGCAAGTATCAACACGGTGATCTGCCTGATTTTCAGGTTATACCGCCGGGGCTTAATCTCGAAAAATTTTACCCCTATTATCACGATATTCTACCTGAGAGTGAGAAGTCCGAAGCGGACATGTATGCTCAGGCCTCTATTTTACAGGAGTTGAACCGTTTTTTTATCCATCCCGATAAACCGCTGATCCTGGCTTTATCTCGACCAGACGAACGTAAAAACATTTCCGGGCTTATCAAAGCTTACGGTGAAGACAGAGAGCTTCAAACCATAGCCAATCTGGCGGTTTTTGCGGGGATTCGGAAAGATATCGAGACAATGGAAGAAAACGAGAGAGATGTATTGACCCGTATGCTACTGCTTATGGACAAATATGATCTATACGGCAAGATGGCGATTCCTAAAAAGCACGACTTCGAATATGAAGTTCCGGAGCTGTATCGTTTGGCTGCAAGCAAAAGGGGTGTGTTTGTCAATCCCGCATGGACGGAGCCTTTTGGCCTGACCCTGTTGGAGGCATCCGCCACCGGCCTTCCTGTCGTTAGCACACACGACGGCGGACCCCAGGACATTATTGCCAACTGCCAAAACGGCATCCTGGTGGATCCGAGCAATACGCAAAAAATTGCTGCCAGTATCAGACAAATTCTCACCGATGAGGAAAAGTGGGATCGATATTCGAAAAACGGTATCATGAATGTTCGTGAGTACTACACCTGGGAACGACATGCTCAAAAATATACCGAAAAAGTTAAACATCTTGCAGCAGCACAAAAAACCTCGGATATGCAGGTCGCCGTTCCATCGGATTCGATCGGAAAGCAACTGGTCAACCTCAACTATTTTTTAATTACCGATATTGATTACACGCTGATCGGCGGAAACAATGACCATCTTCAAAATCTGATCGATTTGCTCAAAGAACATCGAATGTCTATCGGCTTCGGTGTTGCCACCGGCCGCGATGTAATATCCGCCGTTGAATTTTTGAATGAACACGGCGTACATCATCCCGACGTGATCATTTCATCGGTGGGTACGGAAATCTATTATGGCAAGGCATTGCAGCATGGGCAGGGATGGGAGACTCACGTATCGAACCAATGGGACCGGAAAAAGATCGTTACACTTCTCAAACGTTTCGACTTTTTGAGATACCAGGAGGAATCGAACCAGAGTCGATTCAAAATAAGCTATTATATGGCCCCCGGTAAAGATCGGATAGCAATGATTCACGATCTGTTGTCCAAAAACAAATGTCGCTACTGCCTCATCTATTCCGGTCAGAAGTATCTGGATATCCTTCCACACCGGGCTTCCAAAGGGAAGGCCATCCGGTATTTGAGTTACAAGTGGGAAATCCCGCTGGGAAACTTTCTGGTTTGCGGGGATTCCGGTAACGATGAAGAAATGCTTCGTGGAGAGCCGCTGGCCGTCGTGGTGGGCAACTACAGAAAAGAGCTTGAAAAATTAAAAGGCGCTAGAAATGTTTATTTTGCCGAAAGCGAATACGCCGGCGGAATCCTCGAAGGGATTAAAAAATATGGGTTTATCAAAAAGGCAAGAGGTTGAGCACAATGACCGTTCAAAACAAGATTCAATTGATAACGTACCCAGACAGTTTGGGCAAGAATTTAATGGAGCTTCACTATGTACTCAGGAAATATTTGATTGATGCCGTAGGCGGTGTTCACATACTGCCTTTTTATCCCTCATCGTCTGACAGAGGTTTCGCGCCATTGACCTATGATGATGTAGACTCCAATTTCGGAACGTGGGATGACGTGAACAAAATCGGAAAAGATTTTGATTTAATGATCGATTTCATGGTCAACCACATTTCCAGACAATCTCTTTTTTTTCAAGACTATTTGGAAAAGGGCGAAGCTTCCGAGTATGCGGATATGTTTTTGAGTTTCAACAAGCTCATGCCGGGCGGCGAAATCAGTGATGAGGACCTGGCCAAGGTCTATACCCGGAAACCCCGTCCGCCTTACACGGTTATCGAACGTGCAGATGGGTCCAGAGAGAAAATGTGGTGTACATTCGATTACGAGCAGATTGACCTGGACCTGCAATCTCCCAAGACCAGGGAAGTCCTTCGAAATTTTTTGATACGTCTGGCACGCAGCAATGCAAAAGTAATACGGATTGATGCCTTCGCGTATACCACGATCAAAATCGGAACCAATTGCTTCTTTTTAGAACCGGAGGTTTGGGAACTTCTGGAGTGGTTGAACGATTTCGTTTCCGCATTCAATAAAGACATTCTGCCTGAAGTTCACGAACACTATTCCTATCAGCTTAAACTCGCCGAAAGAGGGTATTGGGTATATGACTTTTGCCTTCCTATGCTGGTATTGCACACGCTGTACCACCACAGTAATCGGAGGTTGGTCAACTGGCTTAACATCTGCCCCCGAAAACAGTTCACCACTTTAGACACCCATGACGGTTTCGGTGTGGTAGACGTTGCTGATTTGCTCAGTCAGGACGAAATTGATCGCACAATAGAAGGCTTGTATGAAAAAGGATCTAATTTAAAAAGAATTTATTCTGGACCGGATTATCAAAATCTGGATATATATCAGGTGAACTGTACCTATTATTCGGCTCTGGAGTGCAATGACGATTCATATATCGCAGCACGAACCATACAGTTTTTCACTCCGGGTATACCGCAAGTGTATTACGTCGGTCTCCTATCGGGTGAAAACGATATCGAACTATTAGAAAAAACACAGCTGGGGCGAAATATCAATCGACACAATTATACTTTGGAAGAAATTCATGAAGCTTTTAAAAAGCCGGTTGTACGGCGTTTGCTTCGTCTCATGAAATTTCGAAATTCGTATCCGGCTTTCGGCGGTGAATTTCGTATCGAAGACTCGCCCGAAAGTCAGATGATAATGACCTGGGTACAAAACAATTATCAAACAACCGCCGCAATTGATCTAAATGATTACCATGTAACGATTACTTATTTTGACCCGGGATCCAGCACTTCAAAGGAATTTGAGGTTTAGCCGTACCTCCCATAAAAAATGAAAAAGAAACGACAGCGGATCGACGCATGAAATACTTCTTATCAACACGATCTCATGGACCGTATAATCGCAGCTAAACCTTCCGTTAACGAATTCACGTATAGCTACTTTGAAGATTCACTTTTTGAAGCCTGAAATTTGCATAATTTTGGTACAAAATCTTAAATCGGTAAAACTTTGATATCTGGTACTCTGCAATGAAAAAAGGCTATCAGCGGTCTGATTTTTTTGTGATACCTCAATACCGTATCACCAAACGATGGCCATGGCGATAATGCTATAATTTGGTAGATATGCGAGCTAAAAAATTATTGTGATATCTATCTCCAAGGATTGAACTGTCAAGTAAAGTCCCAACT
>JAOUGB010000140.1 GCA_029857875.1 Desulfobacteraceae bacterium
TTTTTTTGCCTTATAAGAATAACCAAGACCGCTTAAAATAAGATTTTTAAGAAATGGTTCATCGTTAAAGTCCTCAAGTAATTTATTAAAATTCGCTATGGCTTTATCATAATCTCCGGCGGCATAACACATCTCGGCATAAGTAAACCTTGCCAGTTTCCCCCCTTTTCTGCCCGAATATTTTTCCATAATTAGCCCAAAATCTTTTTCCGCCTCCAGGTAAGCTTTATTCGGATTGCCGGCTTTCACCAATGTCTGATATTTGGCAATACCCTGTTGAAGAAAGAAAAAGGCCTTGTTTTCGGATATTTTCAAAAAATATACGGTAACCGCGGCAACAATGATCAATACAACTAAAGATGTAAGCGCACATGAAACTTGAACTTTATGTTCAACGGTAAAATTGAATAATTTTGTCCATAATGTTATAAACTCGTCAGGGTTTTCAAGGTCTCTTTTGCGAGCACGTGATATGTTTTTTGCTGCCATTATTCCTCCAATAATTTTTTGATTCTCTGCCAGCCTTCTTCCGGAATGTTCGCCCCCATAACCTGGCATACTTCATACCCGCAGGCAGAGCCAAGTTTACCGCATTTTTCAAGGCTAAAACCGTTAACAAGTCCAAACAAAAAACCAGACGCCCAAAGGTCTCCGGCTCCCGTTGTATCCACAGCGGCACCGTCTCCCATGGGTTCAATTTTTATTGTTTTTCCGTTATGAGCAATAAAACTCCCCCGTTTTCCCACTTTTAGCGCTGCAATATGCGTGTTTTCGGCCATGGAACAAACGGCTTTGTTTTCATTCGAGTAACCGGTATATGCCTGCGCTTCATCCTCATTGGCAATCAAAATATCAACGAAATCATTTATAATTCTTTTAAGAACCGTCTTTGATTGTTCAACAACCGTAAAGCTGGCAAGGTCCAGTGAGACGAGAGCGCCAACGTATTTTGCAGCCTTTAAGGCTCTTATGATGAGATCCTCATTAAAAAGCAGATATCCCTCGATATGAACAATCGCGGCATTTTTAAAACAATTTTCGGTAATTTCATCGGGCTGAATTTCTGACGATGCACCGAGGAATGTAAGCATGGAGCGCTGCGCGTCGGGTGTAATGATGGACAGCACCCTCCCTGTGGGCGATGATGATTTAAAAAGGGCTGGATTGACGTTATTTTTTTTCAGACCTGTTTCAAACAGGCGGGCCATATGGCCAGCGCCGCTTTTGCCAACAAAGCATGCCTCTCCTCCGAGTTTGCCGATACCTACGACGGTATTACAGGCTGACCCTCCGGGCACGATGATGGGTTTTTGAGATGTCTGTAACAGTGTTTGTTCTATAAACTCCCTGTCGACATATTTCATTCCACCTTTTACAGCGCCGGTTTTTTCCAAAAAGTCGTCTTCTTCATGCGTAAGAATATCAATTAGCGCTGAACCGATACCCACAATCAGTTTTTTGTTCTTGTCTATTTGTCTTATCGCCATCTGTTCATCGCGTTATCTTGTTAAAACACAGGTTATTTGTTTAGGGCTTACGTAACCCTAAATAACTCAACCCCATTACCACACAAGGGACTCATGAATCCATCCTTTGTCGCCGTCCGCATGTTGAATGTGAATCCAGCTCCCTTTACGTTGAAGAACTTTAAACGGAATTCCTTTTTCGACCTCAAACAGCACCTCAAAACTTGTGTCCGGGCCTGATCGAATATTACAGTTTTCTGTTTTTGTAATTACTGAGGAAAATTTACCAAGAAGCGTTTTATGAATCCACCCTTCATCTCCTTCAAAATCACGAAAATGGCACCATTGGCCGGACTTTTGAAATACATTCAGTGGATGGTATTTTTCCACGGCCCATAAGATGTCATAATTTTCCCCCGGTCCGGAACGTATGTTGGCGATGGAAACCGATACAGCCAAGCGTTCAGCCGAAGCGACAGAGACCCATACCAACAGCAGAAAAAATGTTATCCATGCATAATTTTTCATTGTAAAAGGATAAAATGTTAAAATATCATAAACCGGCGCCGTCGGCTATCAAGCCTCTCGATTCCTTCTTCTTTTGCCATCTGTAACGCTGTTTCATAATCCTTTTGCGACAGATAAACAGAAAGTTCTTTGACCTCACCGGCTCGCCCGCAGGGTCTGTACTGCGGCATGATATTGACATAGGTGTTCAAAGAAATTTTTCGGGCAATAAATCTCATAATTTCCCGCGTTCCCGAAAGCCCGGAAGGAAGTACCAGGTGCCTGAGTAAAATTCCGCTCTTGGCAATCCCACGATCATCGGTGACAAGATCACCCACCTGTCTGTGCATCTCAATGAGCGCTTTTTGTGTTATCTCAGGGTAATCTTTGGCGTTACATGTTGTCTTTGCGATTTCAGGATCCCAGAATTTAAAGTCCGGCATATAAATATCGAAAACACCTTCCAAAAGTTTCAGCGTTTGTACAGAATCATATCCTCCGGTATTGTAGACCAGGGGAACCGAGAGCCCCTCGGGTATGGCGATTTCAACGGCGGAAAGAATCTGAGGAACAACATGGGACGGTGTAACGAAATTAATGTTGTGGCATCCTTTGTTCTGCAAATGAAGCATGATGCCTGCCAACTGTTCATTGGATATTTCCTCTCCGTGTTCCAGATGACTGATGTCGTAGTTCTGACAGAAAATGCACAGCAGATTACAGTGTGTAAAAAAAATTGTTCCCGAACCATGGGTTCCCACCAACGGGTCTTCTTCGCCGAAATGCGCATTGAAGCTTGAAACATATGCTTTTTCACCGGTTTTGCATACACCGGTTTCACCGGCCAGTCGGTCCACCCTACACTTTCTCGGACAGAGTGTACAGGATTTTAAAATTTCGTAAGCCGCTTCGATCTTTTTGGCCAGCAATCCTTTCTTGAAAGTTTCAATATAGGCGGGTCTAAACGTCGGCATTTTATATACTCCCTGCTTTACTAAAGAGATTGCTTTGCGGATTGGGAACACATTTTGTAAAACCTCAATTGAGGTAAAACATTATACTCCGATCATTGTCCCGCCCTGATAGACCAGAAAAGCCATTCCCCAGGCAAGCAGTGTACTGTATGAAATACTGAAAATCATCCATTTCAAAGATGCGGTCTCACGCCGGATTGCAGCAAGTGTTGCAAGACACGGCATGTATAATAAAACGAAAACCATCATTGCCAAAGCCGCAATCGGTGTCATGCCGGATGATAATAAGGCATTTTTAAGGGCTTCTGAATCCTCTCGTTCATCAGCGGCATAAAGTATTCCCATGGTACTTACAACGATTTCTTTTGCCACAAAACCGGTGAGAAGGGCGACACTTCCACGCCAGTCGATCCCGATGGGTGAAAAAATAGGGGCAACGATCTTGCCGATGCGACCCATAAAAGATTTTTCAGCCTTTTCAGCTTTTTTCTCTGTTATGAGTTCTGCAACGGCTACATCCCGTTTCTGTGCTAATAATGCTTTGTCAGATTCTTGGGCGGCTTCGATCTCGGTTTGAAAATATGTTTTTACCTGTTCTATTTCCAAATCATAATTTTTGGAATAAGATATGTTGTGCGGAAATGCAGAAAGCGTCCATACGACAACCGAACCTGCAAGGATATACCCCCCCATTTTTTTTAAAAATATCTTACTTCGATCCCACATATGGATCAACAGGCTTTTGATCATTGGGATTCTGTAAGGCGGGAGCTCCATGACAAACGGTGCATCAGCACCTCTTAAGAGGGTTGATCGAAAAAGACGACCGGTGATAATGGAAAGAATAATACCCAGTAGATAAATGCCGAAAATTACGGTTCCGGCCTTGTCGCCGAAGAAAGCACCGGCCAGAATAATGTAAACCGGAAGTCTGGCGGAGCAGGACATAAAGGGGGTAATGAGAATGGTAAGGGTGCGATCCTTTTCACTTTCCAGGGTGCGGCTGGCCATAATGGCCGGAACGTTACAGCCGAACCCCATCAACATGGGGATAAAGGATTTCCCGTGAAGTCCGATAAGGTGCATGATCTTGTCCATCAGAAAAGCCGCTCTGGACATATAACCGGTATCTTCAAACAAAGCGATACAAAAGAAGAGGATTAAAATATTCGGCAAAAAAATCATCACACTTCCCACACCTGCGATAACGCCGTTTATCAGAAAATCCTTAACGATATTGTCCGGAAGCATATGGGCCAGTAGTGTTGAAAATAGATTAATGCCGCTGCTGATCCAGTCCATTGGATAGGCACCAAGGGAAAACGTCAATTGGAACATGGCCCAGATAAAAAAAATAAAAATTGGAAATCCGATAAACCGGTTGGTTAGGACAAGATCTACGTTTCGGGATATATCGACACGCTGTTTTGTTGATGTTGTAAGGACTTCCATGATGATCCCGGCGATAAATCCATAACGTTCGTCAGTCATTACGATTTCCGGATCATCATCAAAGCGATCCACAAGAAATTTCCGCTGGTTGTCGATTTCTCTGAGAATATCCTCGCCGATTTTTCCGGTTTTCTCTAAAACGCGTTCCTTTACGATTTTATCATCTTCAAGGAGCTTTATGGCCGTCCATCGGATATTGTAAGGGATTGAATCTGCTGCATGGTTCCCGATAAAGTGTTCCATTTTTAAAATGGAATCTTCAATGTCTTTGCTGTATTTTACTTTTCGCTTTTTAGGGATAACATAATCCGATTCCGCCAATTCTATGGCCTTTTTTAAAAGCGTCTCGATACCTTTGTTTTTGTTTCCGATGGTAAAGACCACCGGAACGTCGAGAAGTTCGGAAAGTTTTTTATCGTCGATTTTGATCCCACGGGTTCGAGCAACATCGGCCATGTTCAGGGCAAATAAGACTTTGCAGTCGATCTCTCTCAATTGCGTCGCCAAATAAAGACTGCGTTCCAGGTTGGATGCGTCGATGATATCGATGACAACATCCGGCCGTTCATCCAAAATAAAGTTCCGTGCAACGATTTCTTCAATGGAGAAGGGGGTTAAACTGTATGTTCCGGGAAGATCGATAATTTTCAAATCATATCCGGATTTATTTATAGAGCCTTCTTTTTTTTCAACAGTGACTCCCGGCCAGTTTCCAACTTTCTGACGGGTGCCGGTAATGTTGTTGAATATTGTCGTCTTGCCTGAATTCGGGTTGCCGGCAAGGGCTATTGAAAGGCGTTTTTGAATCATTACAATTTATTACTTCACATTTTCAACGGTAATTTGTGCAGCTTCTTCAACGCGGAGTGATATATGATAACCTTTGACAATCAATTCCACAGGATCTTTCAATGGTGCGTATTTTTCAACCTGAATTTTTGTGCCTTTGAGAATGCCCATTTCGAGAATCCTTCTGCGCAGAGCGCCATTCCCGCCGACGCGGACGACAGTTGCGGTCTGCTTTTCTTTCATCTCACTTAACAACATAAGCCTGTCTCCATATTCAGCTTCTAACCGGTTCTACCAGTATCTTTTGGGCCAAGCCGCGCCCCAAAACGTATCGGTTGTAGTCCACGGCAACCACCATCTGTCCTTTATTGAGGTTGGTAATGATGTCGATCTTGTCCCCAACCCTTAAGCCCATGGATAATAAACGCATGCGTGCGGAGGCGCCTCCGGTAAATTCTTTGATTTCAAGCTGTTCACCCTGTTTGGCATGAATCAGCGGCATGAGTTGTATATGATCTTTGAGGCATTTGGAACAGATGCCGTATATTTCCATCTTGTGCTGAAGCATATGAAAATTATAAGCCGCAGCGATCTGAACCTGCATATTTTCGATTTGTTCGTCTTCGAACTCGTAAATATGTTTACATTTTGTACAGATCATGTGATCATGATGCTGACCTAAATGTCGATGCTCGTAACGCACTTCCCCATTGTAAAATCGATTTTTACTGGCAAATCCGAATCGACACATCAGCTTTAAAGTATCCCTGACAAAATCGGGTGTAAATGTATATCCGCTTTCATCGAGAAGCTGAATCAACTCGCTGACGGTAAGGTGGCGTTCGGTTTGAAGAAAGACTTCAAGGATCTTAAATCGATCTTCGAATTCATCAATATTTTCCTGCTTAAACAGCTGTTTAAACTGTTCCTTCTCTTGGCTATGAATGCGTTTCATGTAAATTCCTCGCGAAAAGGGTCTTTCCTAAAAGACGTTATTCCGCTGTATTAAAAATGATCCCCAACATTAATGCTTGATCAAAGTGTTGTCAATAAACCAACTTGTTGGAAATGAAACAAATATCTAAATATCTAATATCGGGTCAAGCTGCCATAAATACGTAACAGCTTATCAGGAAGTTCGCGAACATCAGATATCACATTGTGATGAACGTTTCCATAAAGATCATCCAGTTTGGGATCTCCGGCAAAATGGACGGTGATGGCATGTGTAAATATATTTTTTGAACGGGCTTCAAATATGGCTTTCCGTGTATCCTCTATGGCATATCTATGCTTATAATCGATATCATTTGGAAATCCATCACTCAAGATAATC
>JAOUGB010000141.1 GCA_029857875.1 Desulfobacteraceae bacterium
CTGAAGAAATCCTCTTTGTTCGGCAATGAATCCGCCAATGGCGGGACCCAAACTCATTGAGGTGTAAAGGGCTGTAGTATACCAACCATATGAGCGTCCTAAATGAGTGGTGGGAGAAAAATCAGCCACAAAGGCCATCATCGTCGGACCGAATGCTGCCACTCCGGCACCGAAAAAAAGATAGATCCACAAGAGTTGCATCGGCGTCTTGCTAAAATAAAGCAAAAATGAAGTGGCCGTCAGCACAACCAGACCAAGAGATGCAAACAGTTTTCGTCCAAAGCGGTCGGAGAGGATGCCCAATGGCAAAGACAATATTCCGGCCATAAGCAAAAAAGCAGAGTTGATGAAGCCGATTTGAACGGTATCTGCACCGATAGATTTTGCATAAAGCGGGACCACGGGAAGGCGCATGTTTGAACCCAGATAACCGGCAAAAGCAACCCCGCAGCAAATAAAAAGTAAAGTACCATAAGACAGAGGGCGCCCCTTTCTATGCACAAAATTTTTCATTGAAATCTCTCAGAGAGTAAACTTCATCCATCTGGTAGGGAGAAACCATACTTTTACCATGAAAATCTGTATCTGACCCCGGAAAAGATATCCTAAATAGAGCGATTATCAAGAAAAATCGAATCCCCGCTATGCCTTTTGAAGATACATACAGAAAAAAATCCTATCATCAATGATAAACGAGAGCAATTAAGAGCAGATTGTATTGAAGATTTCGAGATTAAATTGAAACATTTGAAGGTGCTCTATGTTGCGTACCTAAGGGGGGTAAGATGCTATTTTATGAAATTGAAAATCACGACTGGAAAAATTCAATAAATACCCTCAAACATCTCATTTTCTGTCAATTGGCGGCGAAAATTCCGGGTTGGCAAGACCGTTGAACCCATTTGCGGTGTGCGTCTCGCTGAATTCTTCGCTGAGCACCAAACGTTTGATTTGTTCAAGGTACTCTTCATAGCGTGAGAGGTAAAACGACAGGGGGCGAGGAAAGTTGATTCCCAGAATACCGTCAATAAACATCTGACTAATTTCACGGTGGCGCTGAAGAGTGTATTGTGAGCTTACCATGATGTGACGCTCATCTTCGGAAAGCGTGCGCAAGAATTGCGGCAGAGCGACACGGGAACGCGGCTGATACATCCAGAAGTATAGCATATCCATGGCATGGATCATGATAATTTTTTCCAAATCCCGGGCTTCAGCATTTGCTTTCCGATTCACATCGGATGAATACCCAAGAATTTTGAAAGACTCCACATTCGGATAGAGCAGTTCCAGTTGAGCATAAATGTCCAAAAGCTCTCTGAACTTGTTTTTGTACTCCCGCAAACGCGTCCGGATATTCTTGTACCGGTCGGCCGTTCCTTCTATGAAACCGGCAACAAAATCGGATGCGGCTTTGGATATGATCGCTGCCCACTTTTGCAGAATATCATTGACGCCCACCGTACCGGACATGGTTAGGATGCCGCCGATACCGGCATTCAATAATACGGCCACGGGAATTGACAGGAGACTGCGGAAGAAGTTTCCATAAACCGCGCCTTTGGGTAACCCCCGTAAAATATTATGGCTGGACAAATAGATACCGTTGGCCAGCGCCATAAATGTATACAGAAGCACCGGGCTGGTCTCCGTCGTGATGCTAAACCCTCGATCCAATATCACGGTCTTTACCACGTAATCCAGTAAAGGAACGGAGAAACCGGTAAAAAGCAGAGAATCCGTGATACGCGTCCAGCTGATGTAATCATTCCAATTCAAAAGCGGTGAGCGACGAAAGCCGCCACCTCCCAGGACAGATTGAAGAATATTGCGCAGTCCGGTAATTCCGAACCAGATAAAGGCCCCCAGATAGGCCAACACCCACCAGTCCTTGGTAAGGGCAAAGGTTAGAAAAGCCGGGATAAATCCGATCAGTACCTTGAGAGCATTTTTCAGGTTGGAGTTCAAATAGCTCCAGCGCAATCCCCGCCATCTTTCCGGCGATTCCGGCGGCTTAAGATAGAGTCCGTTGACAATTTCCTTTTGAGCACCGCCAAGGGTCACGATGTTGCCCGGGCGGACCATGCGGGTAGAGGTGGCCTGGACCTGCCAGCCTTCCCGGTGTGCAACTCTCAATAGGCCGAAAACAGGAAAAATCGTTGCCAATCCGGATAGTATTTTGTCAAACGGTCTGCCCGCTTCATGTGGAACATAAACCGTGTATTTGTAGGCATTGATTCTAATGGGAATGGTCTCACGAACATCTCTTCGACAATCCAGTACAATTTGCCGCTGCGCCCGTTTCGGCAGCGTTTCCTTGATCGCCAGCCCCATCCCGTGAACTTTGGGGGAGCGGCCCGTAGAGTCGCTTCCGATCCTTGCTTTGAGCGGCTTTCCGGTGTAGTAAGATTTCAATATATCGATATCGTAGAGAATCGTGATCAATTTGTCTATTTGTTGGGTATTGTCCGAAGTTCCTGACCCTTTGAGATCCTCAATAATCTCACGAATTATTTGCTTCAGACGAATCGGACTCCCTTCGTTGATCGCCTCCTGCAAACGGCTTATCTCAGCAATATGGGCGGTCTTGCCCGCGGAATAATCTTTAAGATTGAATATCTCGAGTCTAGAGATCATCCCTTGGCAATCGTATAGAAGCTCAAGAACATCCCCGGCTTTCAAGTTGGTTAAATTCAGCGTCACCCGGTGCCCGGAATGGATCTGAGTAAGCCGTCCCAAAATTTCAAATGGATTCAGTCGCAACAGTTCCGGGACATCCGGACCATCGTCGGGCATCTCGGGATACCTGATCTCGGGATTTTTTTCGGGTTCCAGATAACCGTCGATGACGGATTCGAGGTCCAGCGTGTTCATCGACTCGATCCATTGGGTGATGGTATTACGCCGTTCGGGACTTGCTGAGGGAAACTCTACCCTCATCCGCTCGGTTTTCCCTTGCAACACCTTCAGCATCTGGTCGTGAATGAATTTCGCCAGATGCAATCTCGACTTCTGCCCGATACCCACATACGCCAGAAATTCTTGTTTATCAATCGGAGGCAACTCGATTCCGTAAGTCCGATTAATCTCCAGCCGGTGGCTTTCATTAAATTTCTTTCGAAGCGCCGGGACATATTCCTGTTGATACAACGATACCTTGCGGCCGGCCTCCATGATCTTCATGACCGTCGGTTCGGCAAGAAAGCAAAGGAATGCCTGTGCATCATTAAACCCGCGAGGAACCCATATCAACTGCACGTATTTGTCACGGAATCGTGCGAAAAACTCAATGCCGATTCGAATGTCGATGTTTAGAATTTTGGCGGCTTCAAGAAGTTCGGCCGCAAAACGCGGCTCGATAAAGTTGTAGTGGATCACCCGCAGGCGTTGGATACCTTTTATCCATGCATCCATGATAAGATGGGTGGAAGACTTGCGCCCTTTTGTGTTGACATCATGTACGTGATCGTCAAATGCAATTTGATTCCAATCTTCGGGCATTTCCAAAAGATGGTAGCGCTTGAGTTGCCGCCGAATGATGCTCGGTTTCCCGGATGCCGCTATCCGGAAGTCATGGGCCAGTTGGAGTTGCTTTCGGTAATCGCCGTGAACCCGCACCAGGTCCTTCATGATTTGCAGTAACACCCTGGCGGTATTTTTGGGCATCGGGCCTTCGGCCGTATCGATCACTTCATTGCGCAACAAACGCAAAGCATTGATACGATCTTCAACCCCGCCGACTTCCAGAGAACTTAAGAGGTGGACAACCGCGTAGGCAATCCGCAACCCTCTGGTTTCGGTCATTTCTTTGATGCCGTGGGAGTGAAAATACGGATAGTAAAATCGGCGGGCGTACTTGGTGCTGCTTTTTCCTTGCAGCACGTCGTTGACGATTCGGATCAGTTCGTGGTCGCGCTTATCAAAAAGAAATCCAGAGATTTTTTCGTTCATAACAGGTCAATGATAAGAACTCGTTATATCGAGTTGGGTTTATCCAAAATTCAAGATTGTAGTTTTGTCAATATTTAGAAAAAAACGTGGGCTTCAATGACCCCCTCGCATCTATTTCTATTGAATTCCGGTTTACGCTTTTGATTAACGTTATTATAACAGAATTGTAATAGCAAAATCTATGCCATTTTTAAAAAAAACGGTTCGGTCAATATAACAGCTTATTTAACCTAAGATTTTTGGGATGATGTATAGACTTCTTACAAAATCAAAAACATATATCTATCAGAATTATTTACAAAATGTAAAAAGCTTTGCCAATTACCGAGCACCTTTCGATTGAAATGAAGCTCCCCGCTGCAAGCAGACGGGGTATCAAAATGGGATAGAATCTGTTTTTAAATCACTCACCGGGAGATTTTGAATTGGCCTCTAATTACATCTGAGCCAAACATCTTGACTTTGACAAAGGCAATCGGTAATTTTACAAAAGTAAAAACCTTTCATAATTTATCGTAAAAACTTGAAAGACTACCCTACAGGGAGGATTCCATGAAAAGCAACGTCTATTTTATTGATTTAAGGGCGTCCGCCAAAGAAAATCTTGTTGCAAAGCTGGCAAGGCTTCTGGATACCGCAGGCCTTTCCGAAACCGTTAAAGAAAGGGAGCTTGTTGCAGTGAAGCTTCATTTTGGAGAAAAGGGGAATACCGCCTTTATCCGGCCGGTATTTCTCCGAAAAATTGTGGAATCAATAAAAAATATAGGCGGTTACCCGTTCTTAACCGATGCCAACACCTTGTATGCCGGGACTCGGAGCGATTCACCCCATCATCTGTCCACGGCCATTCAAAACGGTTTTGCCTATTCAGTGGTGAATGCCCCCATTATCATTGCCGATGGATTAAGGGGAAAAAGCGAAACCGCCGTTACCGTCAACCAGAAAAATTTTAAAAAAGTGTACATCGGATCTGATATTGTTGAAGCCGATACCCTGATATCGGTGGCACACTTTAAAGGACATGAACTTTCGGGTTTCGGAGGTGCCATTAAAAACTTGGGAATGGGATGCGCTTCACGAAAAGGAAAGCTGGCGCAACACTCCACCGTTGCACCCAAAGTGGTCATGAAAAAATGTGTGGGTTGCGGGGACTGTCTTCCCCACTGTTCCCAGAAAGCCCTTTCACTGGAAAATGAAAAGGCGGTGCTGAACGCCAAAAAGTGTATCGGATGCGGTGAATGTATCCTTATCTGTCCCAACAGCGCCATTGAAATTCAGTGGAACCAGGCTATACCGACCTTTCTGGAAAACATGGTGGAATACACCATGGGTGTTTTAAAAAATAAAACAGACAAATTGTTGTCTGTAAATTTTATCACCCATGTATCCCCGGCATGCGACTGTTACGGCCACAACGATGCACCCATCGTCAGAGATATCGGCATCGTTGCTTCCAAAGATCCGGTGGCCATTGACCAGGCGTCAGTGGATCTTGTGAACCAGGAAGAAGCCCTTCCGGGATCATGCCTTGAGGTCAATACTGAAAAAGGCGGGGATAAATTCAGAGGGGTTTACCCGAATGTCGACTGGACTATCCAACTCGATTATGCCGAAAAACTTGGACTCGGAAGCCGTAACTATGAGCTGACAAAAATATAACCCGTCCGAAAATTTATTGTTTTGCAGCTCTTTCAGATATTGGCCGCGCTTATTCTATCTCATAAGCAATGCTGACCTGAACCCGAATACGACTCTCCCCGATCTCCATGGGCGGCGCCATCGTCCCTGCATCCGCCTTCATCTCGGCCGCACGCAACATATGAGGCTGGGGCGGCGCATAAATCGGCTGTGTGCTGAGTGAAACGATGCCTTTTAGTTTCACCCCCGCGGCTTCGGCCAATGTTTTTGCCCGTTCCACCGCTTCCTGCGTTGCCAATTTTAACGCTTTTTTTTCTAATGCCGATTTATCTTTGATATAAAACTGAATACGTTGAATAGTGTTTGAACCCCTTTCAAGGGCTTTTCCAACAATCTGGGAAACATGTTTGGATAAAGGTTCGGTCTCCAATCCTTCCAGGGTCACCACAATGGCATTGCTGACTTCATATCCTGTTATCTTGGGCGGTCGGGCTTTATAATCCCTTTGGGGCGTAACACGATAATTGGATGTCTCGAGTTTAAGATGTTTAATGTTCAACCCTTTTAGGGTTGTTAGTACGGCTTTGGTTTTGTCCGCATTTTCCGAACTGACCTGTTCCAATTTCCGTCCCTCTGTCACAACGGCGATGAAAATTGTTGCTGAATCATTCTGCCCCATGACCTCGGCTGTACCTTCGGTAAGAATCAGGTTGCGATCTGAAGCAGCAGGAGACCGGGCAAACACAAAATTTGCCACAAGACAAAAACATGCCGTTAGTACCAAAATAAATGCTCTTTTCATTACTTCCTCTCTACGATTGACAATTTTCGATTGAAGATTGTATATGTTAAGGAATTT
>JAOUGB010000142.1 GCA_029857875.1 Desulfobacteraceae bacterium
GGCGTAGGCTTTACGAGCCGGAGGCCGAATCCTTATTTAGTGTTAATTGGATAGGTCACATTCAAGTGAATATCGATGAAAGTGGTAATCACCATATATTTTCAAAAGATAGAAACACTATCAAAAGGTGAACGTTAAATTGATGAAAAACTATTGATTTTAAAGTGTTGGTTCGATATAAAAAAGCCTCCACCGAAATGGAAGAAGCCTGTTTAATGGGATTCAGTGGAGGCCTTGAGTAAGGAAAACTGGTGACAGCACTCCTTCAACTCAAAAAAATAGATATCAATAAACCCAGTGTGGGTCAATGGAAAACGCTCAATTGAAGGATTGATTGTTATTTGCTATTTGAAGATGGAGTTACTTAAAGGTTCTATATCTTTCAACAATGTAAGGACAAAATAATATGATGTTTAAAATAATTTGGATTGGACTATTTTTGTGTTTTATCTTCATTCAACCGATACTATTTCCCGTTTATTCTAAAGCCCAGGAGCCGGTTGAAATTTTTACCCTCAAACAGACCATTGAAGATGCCATAAAAGCGAATCTCGGGCTGAAATCATCCAAAGAAGAAACAGCTGCGGCCTTGGCTGTAAAAAAAGCCAGTCGGACGCAATTTTTTCCTACACTTAGCGCATCCTATGGATACAATCGGTTTGACGCCGAAACAGTAACAAGCGGCTTTATGGCGGTTCCAAAAGAAGAATACAGTTTTGTAACATCATTCAGTCAACCGATATTTGCGGGTTTCTCTTTGCTGAGACAATATGATATCGCCAACCTCGGTCTTGATAAAGCCAAAGTTAATGAACAACTGACCCGACAGAATATTATTCTGGACGCAAAAAATGCATACTTTCAACTGTTACAGAGGCAAAAATTGCATGACATCGCCCAAAAGACCGTTGTACAGATCAGTGCTCAAAAAGAAGTGGCCGACAATTTTTACCAGGTCGGTATGACCCCGTTGAATGATTTGCTCCAGGCACAGGTTGAACTGGCCAATGCCAAGCAGGAGCTTATTGTTGCTAAAAACAATTTGGACAATGCCGAGTCGAATTTTAATACACTGCTTCGCAGACCCATAAATGCACCTGTGGTTCTGAAAGACATTCTTACTTATTCTCCCTTTGAAGAAACCCTTGAGTATTGTCTTGCCGAAGCCGAGAAAAATCGGTTTGAAATTAAAATTGCCGATATGGAAGTTGAAATTGCACAAAAGGAATTAGATCTTACAAAAAAAGACTATTACCCATCAATCGATCTGCAAGGGAATTATTTTAAATACGGAACACAATGGGATGTAGGTGGGGGCGAAGGTATTTATGATCCTGAGGGGTGGAATATACAAGCTGTGGCAAAATGGAATTTCTGGGAATGGGGTCGAACCTTATATGGCGTTAAAGAAAAACATTCCCGACTTTCTCAGGCACAGCTTAAAAAAACAGAAATTCTTGACAATATCCACTTGGAGGTAAAGACGTCATATCTGAGGACCCAGGAAGCGGAAAGGGCGATCAAAACGGTGGAAACAGCCATTGAGCAGGCAAAAGAAAATTTCAGAATCAATCAAGAACGTTATAAAGAACAAATCTCCACGCAAACCGATGTGCTCATTGCCCAAACACTTCTCTCAAGAACCATGACAAATTATTACAATGCATTGTACGCATTTAAAATTTCTAAGGCGACGCTGTATCGATCTATAGGCCAGGAAGTTATTGAATGATTGAGAAACAGAATAAAAGCTTTATCATTCGGATGTTTCACGTCCATAAGAATTACGGCGCCGCTAAAGCGCTCATCGATATCACACTTGATGTTCCAAAAAACGAACTCCTTTTTATCAGCGGCCCCAGCGGGGCAGGTAAAACTTCTCTGCTGAAGCTTTTGTATTTTGGAGAAGCTGCATCAGAAGGACAGGTGTTGATCGATGGAATGAACCTATCAAGAATTTCACATAATCGAATACCGATTCTACGACGAAAGTTCGGAGTAATATTTCAGGATTACAAGCTGATTCGTACAAAGACTGTATTTGATAATATTGCCATTGTACTTGAAGCAATAGGAAAAAAACGGCGATTTGTCGAAAAAAAAGTAAGGAGTGTGCTCAGAACTGTTGGTATGGAAAACAGCATCCATTCCTTGCCCCCGACCTTATCCGGTGGGGAACAGCAAAGAATCGCCGTTGCCAGAGCCATCGTCGGAGACCCAAAGATTATACTTGCAGATGAACCCACCGGCAACCTGGACGATGAATCTGCCGATATTATCCTTAACCTGCTCAAAAGATTTCATATTCGAGGCGCTACGGTGATTATTGCAACCCACGATAAAGAACTTATTCGCAAAACAGGGGGCCGAGTCATTCATCTGAAGCAGGGTCGAATCCAAACAACATCAATCCATTAGAGAACGTATTCTGATGATTATTTATTGTAAGCGGGCCATAAAGGATATTCTTGATCACAGGTTTTTGAGTACTGTGACCATCGTTACCATTGCGATTGCCATACTTATTTCCAGTGCTTTTGCTCTTTTTTTTATCAATGCAAATGCTATTGTGAACTCCTGGAAAAAGGGAATCCGGATAATGGTCTATCTTAAGCCCAATTCCTCTGAAATAAAAGTTGCTGATATCAAAAGTAAAATTGAGGGCATGAAAGGTGTAGAGAATGTTCGGTTTATTTCAAACAAAGAGGCATTGGAACGGCTAAAAAATCAGATGAAACGACAGTCCTCGCTACTGGATGACTTACAAGAAAATCCCCTGCCGGATGCCTTTGAAGTTCGGCTTACAGACGATTTCCAAAACCAGGATAAAGTCGAAACGCTTGCTGCTCGACTGGAATCGCTTTCGCAGGTGGATGAAGTCGAGTATGGGCAAGTTTGGCTGGGACGATTTACGAACATTCTCAATCTGTTCAGATTAACAGGATATGCAATGGGGGTTCTTTTTTTTGTGGCAACTGTTTTAATCGTCGCCAACACCATTCGTTTGGTGCTTTATTCAAGGCGCGAAGAGGTTGAAATCATGCGGCTGGTCGGTGCAACCGATGGTTTCATCAGAGCCCCTTTCTATGTAGAAGGCCTTATCCAGGGAGCACTGGGCGGAATCATCGGATTGGCAGCATTATTTGTTCTTTTTATGTTTATTTCATCGAATGTGGATAAAGGTTTAACTTCAAGTCTGTTTGCAATCAGATTTCTTTCTTGGGAGGCTTTCCTTGGAATATTGATTTGCAGCATGTTTGTAGGGTGGATGGGGTGCTTTCTTTCTCTAAAACAGTTCTTAAAACAATAGCATATGTTGCAGTCGGTGTCATTATCATACTGCAACCCCCCGATGTTTCCGTTGCACAATCCGATGAAATCGGAATTGTGACCGCCAACAAGCTGAACGTTCGGTCCCAACCCGGCGTTGAAAACCCATCTTTAATGACGATTTCAGAAGGAACAAAAGTCAAAATTCTCGAGCATCATAATGCATGGCTTAAAATTTTACATAATGGTCGGGTCGGTTATGTTCGAAATTTAGAGAGGTATGTGCATGTTATATTTGAGGACAGTTTAGAGAGCACAGTAAAAACAGAAAACAACAATGGCGACATCGAAGACTCCAGGAAAGAGGCGAGAGGTATCAACCGTGAGATAGAAAAGGAGACTGCCGAACTTTTGAGGTTTACCAGAAAAGAAACTTCAATCGTCAATAGCTTGAACGATATTGATCTGACACTTGACAAGGCCAGAAAAAATGCTTCGTCTCTCAAAACAGAGCTTGCTGACTTTGAAAAAGAAATAGAGAAGGCGACAAATACATCCAAAGAACTTCAAAAAAGAATTAAAACCAGCGAAGAATATGCATCAAAGCGCCTGGTCGCTCTTTATAAGCTGAACTGGCTGGGAAAAATATATGTTTTGGCCTCGGCTCAATCCATGTATGAACTTTTTCATCGAAAAAAGCTTTTGGAACAGGTCCTGGCGTATGATGAAAATATTTGGCAAAATCTTCTGGACAATAAAGAGAAACTTCAACAGCTGCTGATTGAGTTGAATGCAAAAAAAAAGGAAAAGCTTTCTGTTGATACAGATTTAAAGAAACAGATTGAAATTATGTCTATTGAGAGACAAAAGCGTTCACAACTACTTGATGATATACGTAAAAAGAGGTCTTTAAAATTGGCAGCTCTTGAATCCTTGAAACAGGCAGCGGCAGATTTGGATCATACCGTAATATCTTTAAAATCCGGACCAGACCTGACGGAACCCCAAAAAAATATTTCACTAAAAAGCTTTTCCTCCTTAAAAGGATTGCTTAATATGCCGGTTAAGGGTAAAATAATATCCTTTTTCGGACCACACCGAAACAAAAAGTTCAATTTGATCAATTTCCAAAGTGGTATCGAGATTAAAGCCGATAGAGGTGAACCCATACGTGCCGTCTATGATGGACGAATTCTTTATGCCAGATGGTTTAAGGGATACGGAAATATGATCATCATTGATCATGGGAATAATTACTACACAATTTATGCCCATGCTCAGGAACTTTTTGCTTCACAAGGAGATACTGTTGAAATGGGCGAAGTTGTGGCGACAGTTGGAGACTCAGGGTCAATGATCGGTCCAAGTTTGCATTTTGAAGTACGTCATCATGGGAAGCCTGTGGACCCGTTGAAATGGATTAAAAAAGGTTAGTCTGGACCTTTCAACGGGCTGAATGAAGGGTATTATGAGAAGTTCAGATAAAAGGAGAAACTCCATGAATTTCAAGAGAAAACAAAATATTAAACTGTGGTTGGCTCTGCTGATCGCTGTCGTTTTTTGCACCATTGGATCCGGTTTTTACCGAAATCTTTCGGCCAATGGAGTAGAAACATATAAGGGTTTAAAATTATTTTCCGATGTGATCGGACTGGTTGAAAACAACTATGTCGATCCCGTCGATTCAAAAGAATTGATCGAAAAGGCCATCCAGGGAATGGTCCACAGCCTTGATCCCCATTCTTCTTTACTGTCTCCTGATGACTTTAAAGAGTTGCAGATTGACACCCAGGGCGAGTTTATGGGAATCGGCGTAAGTATCACCATGAAGGATGGTTTTGTTACGGTGATTTCGCCCATTGAAGGAACACCGGCTTACAAAGCCGGCATAAAAGCCGGTGATAAAATCATTAAGGTTAACGGTAAAGCGACAGAAGATTTGCGACAGGCTGTTAAAATGATTAGGGGACCAAAAGGAACTGAGGTCGTTGTTACGATTGCCCGGGAAGAAGTCAAAAAACCAATTGATTTCAAAATCATTCGGGATATTATTCCTGTTGAAAGCGTCAAAGCGATTGTTATAAAACCCGGATACGGATATATCTGGATCACCAATTTCAGGGATAATACAACCGATGACCTTGTTTCAGAGTTGGAAAAACTCGAATCCGCTAAAATACCCTTAAAAGGGATTATCCTTGATCTTCGTGACAACCCGGGCGGGCTTCTCAATGAGGCAATCGAGGTTTCAGATCTTTTTATTGAAAAAGGAACAATTCTTTCCATCAAGGGACGTAAGGAAAAAAATAGCCAAATTTATAAAGCGACTCCGAACAGAGTAAAACGGAATTATCCCATTGTTCTGTTAATTAACGGCGGAAGTGCCAGTGCGTCAGAAATCGTAGCCGGTGCCCTCCAGGATCAAAAACGCGCCCTCATACTGGGAACTACTTCCTTTGGGAAAGGTTCGGTGCAATCTGTGGAGAAATTGAGGGACGGTTACGGCCTAAAATTGACCATTGCAAGATATTACACACCCAGTGGTCGCTCAATCCAGGCAAAAGGTATTCAACCGGATATCATTGTAAAAAGAAGGTTTATTGATAAGGAAGATATGGATGATATCAGTGAGGGGATGCTAAAGGAAAAAGATCTTCAAAATCATCTCGAAGCGGTGCCTGAAAAAGGTCAAGAGAAGAAAGGAGAAGGAGACGAGAAAGAAAAAAGGCATAAAAAACAGAGCATCGAAAAAACTAAATTTATATACGGCCAGCTTAAGCCTGAACAACTACTGACGGATAATCAAGTGACACGTGCCCTTGATATTCTTTTAAGCTATGAAATCTTCAAGGATGTCCAAAAATAAGGTAGGGCCAAAAAAAAAGAGACGACAGCCGAAGAAACCGTTAAAAAGAGCGGCTAAAGGTAGTATTCAAAAAACGTATCTGCTAAAAGCCTTTACCGGGCTTGGTATTCTGATACTCTTAGTTGTTATTGCCGGTGTTTTGACACACCATTTGATATCAAAAAAATATACAGTGTCGCCGATGATGAAACCCCGGGTCATAAAAACGCCCAGGTTTGAAATCTATCCAAAAAATGACATACCACCCCATAAACCCATACCGAAAACCAAACCCGCAGTACCCATAAAATTACCCAAAATTGC
>JAOUGB010000143.1 GCA_029857875.1 Desulfobacteraceae bacterium
CCAAAATAGTGTTATTTGGCTGCCTATTTATATGCTTTTATCCATTCAATCTCAAGCTGGAATTGACCTTCTTGATTATCTGCTATCAAGAATCCAATCTGCTGAATCTTTTTGGGTGAGATTGGCGCTTTATTATTTATTATACGGCCTCGGAAAACCGGTACACATCTATCGAAAGGAACTTTAATCGTCATCCATTGACCGATTTCTGTTGTGAATTGATATCGATAAGCAACTCCTTCAAATCTGTCATTGGTTCTTATACGAAATTGGTATTTTTTCCCATCACCTTTTAATCGAATGAGAATGCCTTTAAATTCATCTAACTTAAATAAGCGAGGTCTGGTGCGCGTTGATGTAAATCCTCCGTTATTTTCGAAAGATACAGTTCCCCGAAAAATTGCCGTATTACTATCACTAATAAAAAATTCACCCTTTGAGAGACCACCCATAACACCATCATTTACGATAATCCAATTTTCATTTTTATCTGAATTTTTAAAATCAAATATTACCATCTCATCCCGCTCCATTTTATTAGAAATTGGCAGCGCCCATGATACTTGGATAAGAGAAACTATTATAATGGAAATTAATTGAATATTGAATCTTAAATAGTTCATTTCTGATCACAATTGAAAAGGGCATTTAGATAGTTTTTAAGAATGCAGAAAATTTTTATATTAGCCGGTACATCTTACCTGGAAGTTCACGCCTCATCAGGCGGCTCAGCTTGCGCGATTCTGAAGCTACCCTAGCATTATCAATTCCGGTGGTAATATTCAAACTGTTTAGCAAATGGATGGTATCCTCGGTGGCTATATTTCCTGCTGCGCCGACAACAAAAGGGCATCCGCCCAGTCCCCCCAGTGAGGTGTCAAAATGTGCAATCCCCATTTCTAGTGCAGTCATCAGATTGACCAAGCCCATACCACGGGTGTCATGCAAGTGCAGCCCAACCGGAACATCACCTGCCATAGGCAAAATTGCCGCCAGATTTTGACGCACGGACGGTGGTGTGGCCATCCCCGTGGTATCCGCCAGTACAAGCCGGTCCACGCCTTTGTTCAAGAGTTTCTCGGCCAGGCGCTGCACTTGAAACACTTCGATTTCGCATTCATGCACACATCCAAAGCTGCATTGAATACTGCCGCGTACCTTGCGGCCTTCCCGCTGGGCTAAATCAATCATGACGGCTGTTTCCGTCAGAGCCTCGTCAACCGACATGCCGCTGTTACTTAGGCTTTGCTCTTCACTGGCCGAAAGCGATACTTCGATCCACTGAATCGGTGTACGACAGGCGCGTTCCATGCCCTTGCGATTGAGGGTCAAGGCGCTAAACTCAACCGTATCCGTTGGCGACAAAGCGTCAATTACAGCTTCGGCATCAGCCATTTGCGGCACCTTGCCGGGATGAACAAAAGATGCTACTTGAACGGCACTCACCCCGGCTTTAACCAAGCCGTTAATCAGTCGTGCTTTTTGATTCGTGGACAGCACCTGTTTTTCCATTTGCAGTCCATCGCGAGGGCCGACTTCCGTGATAAAGACGTGTCTGGGATATACCATATTTGATCTTCCTTTTTATCGCCGCACCGTTAAAACCTGCGTCCGATTGAATTCGTTGTCAGACGCTTTAACACAATCATGATATTCTCGCATGGTAGGATTTCAAATCGATCCAGAAATCAAAACGATTATATCTTATTCAAAGTCTAACGAATATAAATAAAAAAAAGTGCTATATTCTTTCCTTTTCAAACATTTCAATGTTGGCTTCAAGTAAGCGCCCCTGCAGTAAATCTTCCATGGCCTTGATGTAATGTTCCTTTTTTACACTAGGTATCAAACTGTATTTATCGATGTTCGCTAGCAAGACGATGTTCTGCATGTGTGGATCCTTAAGGTCTGCCTTGAATACACTTATCTCCGTGATATTCCGTTTTTGGCATTGCTTGCTAATCATCGCACCACTGACCGGTTTGACCAAGTTCAGACGTACTTCCAGAGGCTGCCAAATCGTATTATAATATATCAAAGTGCCACCGTCTTTCAGGGCCGTATTTATACCCCGTAGGGCTTCATGGCACTCAAGGGAGACCACAAGATCGGCTTCGTTCTGAAAAATCAACGGAGAATGTACCCGGTCACCCAATCTTAATTGTGAAACCACAACCCCACCTCTTTGGGCCAGACCGTGAGTGTCCACGCTTTTTACTTGAAGCCCGGCGTGGTAAGAACCTCTTAATAAAATTTCACTGAGAAGGCCGATTCCCTGTCCCCCGACACCGGCCAAATAAATATTAAATTCTTTCATTACTTACTCCATAGTTTCAAAATCATATCTTCATTAAGTTCACTTTAAACCTTGTCAAAATTATTGATTTTGGGTTTATTCAATTTGTGGCGGTGTTATAGCCTGAACCTGACATGTTTGGAGGCAGGATCCGTCACCAATGCAAAGATCCCTATTAATCTTTACCCTCTGGTCGTCTGTACGCGTAAAGGAAGGACAGGCAAATTTTTCGATACATTCGTAAAACCGTTGGCATTTCTGCTGGTCGATATCTACCTTTCGCGGCTTATAAGAAGGTTTGCGGCGTTGTTCCCGGATAAATTTGAGCATGCATGGGTGCCTGGCAATAACGACACTGAATTCATTTATCCCAACAGCCTCTTTTACTATCTCGGTTAGTTTTGACTGTTGATAAGTGTCTGTTTCGTAAATATGTTTAACCCCTAATCCTTCCAGAGTCCGACTCAGTGGAATTATATCTGTTGGTTCGTTAAAATTTTTTCCCGACGCTGCATGATCCTGGTGACCGGTCATGGCTGTAGTGCCATTTTCCATAAGAATTAAAGTTAGGTTATGCTTATTGAACAAGGCGTTGATAATCCCGGGCAGACCAGCATGAAAAAAGGTAGAGTCACCTAGAAAAGCAATCACTTTGCGCGTGTCATTGAATAATGAAAGCCCTGAAGCAATAGCGGTCGAAGCACCCATGCACATCATCAGTTCACCTACTTGATATGGCGGGAGAAAACCAAGGGTATGGCAACCGATATCCGCCACGGTAATGTCGGTATCTGTAATTGCCTTTTTTATGGCGTGAAAGGCGCTGCGGTGTCCGCATCCCGGACACATCTGTGCCGGCCTGTTAGGAACTTCGAAAATATTGTCTCCGAGCCTTTTTCTGGCAGGCAGCAGATCGGGCCAAGTTTTTTTGAGGACCCCATAAACTTTATCCGGGGTGTATTCCCCAATCCAGTCTTCAATATCTATCTTGCCGATGATTTTAGTTGAAAGACGGCTGTCATACGCCAGAAGTTTGATTTCTTTTTCAACGAAATTATCCAGTTCCTCTATAATCTTAACTTCCTCATGTGTTTCGAGAAAAGATTTAATTACTTTCAAGGGAATGGGATATACGACTCCGAGCTTGAGAATGTCGGGTTTTTCTTTGGTTTTCTCAAGAACATCCATCAGAGAGAGGAACGGAAGACCCATTGTGATAATGCCGAGATTTTTGTTTCCGTGATCGACAACCCGATTTAAAGGAGACATATCGGCATAGGCTTTCATCTTATCAAGTCTTCGCAACGAAAATCGTTTCATGGGAAATACATCCGCGGCAATAGGAATATAAGGACCGTTCTTGACATCAAACCGAGGCGTTTCATCTAATTTCTTCGGCTCCCAATTCTGGAATTTAACCTTTTCCTTGGCGTGGCACACATGGGTGGTTAGTCTCAAGATTATCGGCATGCCCATCTCTATGGAAAGTTTTGCAGCTTCTTTGTAGAAAGTATATACTTCGTTCGGTGATGCCGGTTCAAAAACCGGCGTATAGCTTAAACAGGCATAATGCCGGTTGTCCTGTTCATTTTGTGAAGAATTTGCACCCGGATCATCACCCAAGACAACGATCATTCCGCCGATGATATTCATGAGACTGAGTTGAATAAACGTATCGGAAGCAACATTGAGCCCTACACTTTTGAAAAATACAGTTGATAGATGACCGTTAACCGCTGCACCATAAGCAACTTCCGTTGCGACTTTTTCATTGGTAGAAAATTCAAAATAAAATGGACGTTTTTCCTTTGGAATTGATTTTATGGCTTCAGCAATTTCCGGAGTCGGCGAACCAGGGTATGAAGTAATCACCCGAGTGTGAGATTCGATCATTGCTCTCACCAAGGCGGTATTACCCATAACAATCTCTGAAAAGGAGTTTTCTTCCAGCAATATTTCTCCAAGTGTTTTCATAACTCCCCCCTATCGTTTTCTAATTTCAGGTGTGGCATTGGTTGTGACCTACTGAAACTAAATTATAAAAATCGGACTTGTGAAAGATAGTGTCTCTATTTACAAACATAACACATACATGACTTGTGATATGGATATTACCCTATCTCAGAAATTTCAGGTGCTTGATATTAGGGCCAAATTGCGAGACTGTCGAAAAACCCTAAATTTGTGATTTTGATGTTCGTAACCAGTTGATTTCATTACATGCAAAATTCCTAAAATTGCCATTTTTGGACTTTTTCGACAGTCTCTGCAGGTATCTGTAATCACGTAATTGAATAGTGGATGGCAAAATTAAGGAAATATTTACTTATGTATATTAAAGAAACTCCATATCGCTCAGGTTGTAAGAAAATCGTCTTCTGTACCACCTATATTTATCTCCTGCTCACATAATATGCTTTCATTCTTCACTCTGGTGTCTACTTGTCTGGTCATTTCGACGTCAGATGTCGAAAAACATGTTTGTGAAAACGTTCCATGCAGGAAGCACGGATGATGCCGTTGTGTCGTTGATAGGAACGGGCCTCTTCCATGAAGTAAGCTAAAATATCCATCTCTTCCGATAAACCGCTTCCACCTTTCTGATTTGATGCAAGGCGTGCTGTTATAGCCAAAAGACCGTAAAGATAAAAACTCAGAAAGGTAATCCGACGCAGGAAAAATTGCTTTTCCGTAATTTTGCGGCCGTGAATCATAAGCCCTGCAAGAATCAGAAAACGAATGCGCCGTACAAGTGATCTGGCCAGTCGCACTGCTCGGTTCAGGCGGCGGTGTCGGAATTTTATTTTCCAGTTGCTTCGTCGAAAAAGTACTTTCAACAGTTGACGGAACTGTTCGGTCTTTCGGGGATACGTTTTTTGAACCTGTTTGGTCAGGGTCCTAATAATGAATAGTGCCGGATAAATGGAATGAATTTCAGTGGTCCCTTCAAAAATGGTGGTTACCCGAAAATCGCGCATGCGCATTTCATAGGGTTGGGTACTCAGATAGCCGGACCCACCGGCCACCTGCTGGGCATCGTAAAGGGCATTCCAGGCCCGGGTGGTGCCGAACAGTTTACAATGCGAGCTTTCAATGGCCACCGGCGCCAAAGGCTTTTCTTCAAGCATTGCCGCCGTAAATGCCGTTATCGCTGAGACCACCGAAGCATTGACGTAGGCGGTCACGATTTTTTCCTGAATCAGTTCGTAGTTCTGAATGGGTCGGCCGAACTGAATTCGGCTCTTAGAACGCTTGAGCATATCTTCCACGGCCTGCTTGAGAATCCCGACTGAGGCGGCTCCCAGTGCCAGCCGTCCGTAGTTAAGAATCGTCATGGCAACCTTGAAGCCGTCTCCGGGTGAACCGAGCAGGTTTTGTTTTGGAACTCGGACATCCTTAAAATGAACGGTAGCCGTAGAACTGGCTTTTAGCCCCATCTTTGGTATGTCTTTTCCGATATTGACGCCTTCCCATCCGGTTTCAACGATAAAAGCACCCATAAATCCAGGACGCTGGGGATCCATTTGGGCAAAAACGGTCATGGCCTGGGCGTAATTGGCGTTGGTGATATATGCTTTGCTACCGTTGAGAACATAGTATTGGCCATCTTCAGACAAAGTTGCAGTGGTCTCAATGTGTTTGGCATCAGACCCGTGCTGTGGTTCGGTCAAAGCATAAGAGAAAATCATCTCCCCGGAGGCAGCTTTGGTTAGATAATGTTGCTTCTGCTGCTTGTTTCCGAACAGTACAATCCCTTTTACTCCGATGGAGAGATGGGCAAGAGATGTAAATCCCAAGGCCAGGCTCTCTGTGGCGACCACTTCCACGACTTTCAGATATTGGCGCAGGCTCAATCCAGCACCGCCATAGGCCGAGGGAATATTCAGGCCGAAAAAACCGATGGTTCTCAACTTTTCCAGAAGTTCCGGACTCACATTGCCGTCGGCTTCCAGTTGTCGGGGCGGATATTGTAGAGTGATTTCAAGATAGTGTTCAATAAAATTACGCGTGCGATCATCGTCCTTAGAATCTTTGAATCCATGAAATATATCTTGGTCCAAATGCCCAAAATAAATATCTGCCATAAAATTATTGAACT
>JAOUGB010000144.1 GCA_029857875.1 Desulfobacteraceae bacterium
GGGTCGCCGTAGATCCATAATTTTAGCAACCAGGCCACCGGTCAATCCGGCTGATAGAACCGTTACGGTGATCACCATAAACACCAGAGCCCGAAGTTCGTTGCCGCCGGCGATGCCATACGTGTTCAACTGAACAGCGAACAGTGAGGCTACGGCAGCTGCAACGATCCCCCTCGGTCCAATCCAACCGATAAAACATCTTTCGCGCCAGTTGAGTTTGGTTCCAAATGTGCCCACAATAACATTCAAAGGCCTGACCACGAACATGAGAACCAAAACCGTAATGATGCCGGGAATCCCCAGCGCATAAACCTCATCCAGCCGGACATCCGCAGCCAGCAGGATGAACAGCATGCCGATGAGCATCACGGTGAGTGCTTCCTTAAATTCAACCAGTTCTTTCTGGATATGAGTTTGAAAATTTCCGAAAACGACACCGGCCACTGTAACTGCCACGATCCCGCTTTCGGGAAGGAGGACATTGGCTCCTTGAAACATGGCCAGGATCAGGCATAGGGTGAAGACGTTTTCGGTCCCTTCGGGAACCAGGTTGCGACGCTTTAACAGTATTACCAGCAGCAGACCGCCTAAAAATCCAAGCAGTGTGCCGAACCCGAGACGGGTGACGAGCATAACAGCCGTGGCTATGGGCCCGGCCTTGGGACTGAGCGCTATTTCCAGTGCCACCATGGCCACCACAGCGCCAACCGCGTCGAGCAACACCCCTTCGGCCTCTAAAACGACACTTACGTTACGTTTGACTTTAAAGCGTCTGAGAAGCGGATTGATGACCGTGGGTCCGGTCACCATGACCAACGTACCGAATAAAATAGAGGTCCGCCAGTCCCAACCGAACAACCATCGTGCGGTTAGACTACCGCCGGCAACGGTCACCGCCCCTCCGATGGTAATCATCTGTTGAATGGCGCGGCTTTCGCGCCTCAGACGCTGAATTTTCAAGTTCAGACCGCCTTCGAATAAGATAACAGCCACGGCAAACCCTGTGATAATGCCAAGGGCGGAGCCCAACGTATCGGGTCGAATAACGCCGCTGACGTCCGGTCCCAAGAGAACACCGGTTATTAGCAACAAAACGATACCGGGAACGCGCAAATGATGGGCCACCGACTGAGCAAGAATCCCCGCCGCCAACCCTAAAGCGATGGTCAATGCTGGATTGGAAAAAGTTAGATGTTCCACTGGATAATTGTCAACGAGTTGTTTATTTTTTGGTTTGGATGGATCAGAATCTGTGTTTCTGTTATTTGAGTAAACCATATTTCATGTCGGGTCAATTCCTTTTGTATAAAGCCCCTTAAAGGGACAGGGGGATGCTGGAGCGTATCGGAAATCCCGATTCATCGGGGCCCTCTCCTCTTTACTCTTTCCCCTTTGCTCTTTCCTCCTTGCCCTGTTTTTTTTATTGATTTTATTTGATTTTTTTGCTTAATAATAATTTTGACATCTTATTCACTATTCAGCTTTGACCACATTTATGACACTTTTGAACCATGACCGACGTTGAAATCATCCAAATGATGCGCGAACACTTTGAGGGACTTTTCCCTAAAGTCTGCCCTAAGTGCGGCCGCCGTTTTGCGACGCTCCGGGAATATATACTTGATACCCAACGCATCGGAACGACGATTTCCTATGATGCAGAAATGGGTGATTGGGAAACAACGCAACCCATGGGTGCTGTGGCGCATGCAAACTGTCCTTGCGGCACCACGATGGCACTTACAACTGACGGTATGCCGCTTTCAAAAATTCATTTGGTGTTAAAGTGGGTCAAAGAAGAGACGGAACGCCGAGGCTTGAGTTCAGAGGAACTAATAGGTTATGTTCGCGATGAGGTTCGCAAGCGAGTTCTGATTGATCCAGTTTAAGGACGAATTACGGTCAGACCACGACAACTATTTGAATCCACATATCTTAAACGTACAATTTGGGGTACAAAATAACAGGTCTAAGGATTATTTTAAGAGATTATATTTTGCTTAAAAGGTCCTTTTGGGGGTCAAAAAGAGTCGTTTAAGACGATTTCAGGGCCTGTTTTATTCTTCATTTGCTGTTATTATATTCGATTACTGTGCCCGACCCCAAATGCACTTTAGCTCACTTTAGTCACTTGCGATCCTGCCCCCTGCTTGTTGTAGTGAAACGAAAATCCCGCCAAGCGGGGTCGGAGTGAAACGGACTTGTCCGCTCTATGCCGTGTGGCGGAGATCCCGCTATCGGGGCCCCGGTAGCCTTCAGCCAGAAATTCCTTGATCGCTCGGGGGGAATTGTGTATGCATAAAAATTCCCACGATTAAGTCTCCATTAGCCTTGAGCGCAGAGAATGCGTTTACTTTATCATTCGTCTAAGATATAGTATTGTTAAATGAAGGATTACAAATTCACTGAATATTTTGAGAAAGAGGTTTTAAGAAAGCGTTCTTATATTAAAAAAGAGTGGTGTATTAGAGTTCTTGAAAATCCTGTGAAATTCGAAAGACAGGAACATAACCGATATCGTTACTGGGCACCTATTGAGGAACTCAATGGACGCTTTTTACGAGTGGTGACGCTTGATGACCAGATGACCATACATAATGCTTTTCCAGATAGAGGATTCAAACCATGAAAATAGCTTATTACCCAGAAACAGATTCAATGTACATTGACTTTTCAGCAAAACAGAGCGCCGAAAGCAAAGAAGTTTCTCCTGGAGTTGTGCTTGATTATGATTCAGATGGGAACCTTGTCGGCATTGATATTGATAACGCCTCCCACAAGCTGGATTTAAAGGAATTAATTTTAAGCAAGATTCCGACAAACAAACAGACCATCGCGGCCTGATTTCTGACCTCCGACTTTTTATCCGCCGATCTTTGTGGCGGACTGACCTCTGCCCTCAGCGCTCAGCCCCCTGCTTGCCCCGTTAAATTCTTCGAAGAAGACGAGCGTAGCGGATTTAACAGGGGCCCTTTTCCCTTAATCCTTAATCCTTTATCCTTTATCCCCAGCACCTGACACCTGTTTTTTTCCTTGATTTTATTTGATTTTTTTGCTTATTAAAAAGCTGAATAAAAAATTTTCGCCAATCTCTACCTGATATTGAAAAAATTACATTTTCCTAAACTGAGCGTTTCAAACCTTAAAATGGGATAAAATATCTTTTATTTTTAATTAATTATCTCGATTAATATTTTAAAATTTGAAACCCTTTGGGATTGCCGATCTTACCGCATCTCCCCGTAAGCGGGTTCTTTGAACTGCGTCAGATGCCGCTCCGCATAGCTGACTATAGCGGAACGACAGCTTCCTTGTATCTGCGGCAACCTCGACAATCGTTCATCTTAGGACTTCTACTGCTTCAATTATAACAATTTGATATGCATACATTTATTGCACATCTTATTCATATCTAAAACAACTCATGCACAATTTTATGTGCACTCATGCCCATAAAAATGTACATTTTAAACAAAATTATCGTAGGGCTTTTATCTTTTTTAAGCAGAAACGCGTAATTTCAACCCGTCCCTCTTTATAGTTCATTTGTTCGGCAATCGGTTCTTCCAAACATCGCAGGGCATCTCCGAGAGGGATATTGATAAGGTCGAATGAAACAGACGGAATTCATAACAAAGTTAAAGGACGGCACCTCTATTCTGATTCGTCAAAATGACCCATATATCAAGGACTGCATCGTACAGGGATTTGATGAACTATCGGCGCAGTCAAAATATTTTCGATTTTTTGTACCGCTCAAAACACTTTCTGACGCCCAATTGAAAAATCTTACAGACATTGACAATATAAATAGCGTCGTTGTGACCGCACTCGAAATCCAAGAGGATGAAAACCGTTGCATTGGTCTTGCACGATATTCTTGCTTAGATGAAGAACCGGATGTAGCAGAATTCGCGCTTACAGTTATCGACGAATTTCAAAAGCGAGGCGTTGGAACGATCTTGCTAAAAGCACTCATTGACCGTGCACGTGAAAATCGTATTCGTGTGTTTAGAGGCAGCGTTCTTTCATCTAATTATCACGTGATCAGGATGTTGAAATCCCACAAGGCCAAGTTCAGCGACGAGGGGAATGGTTCTTTAAGCTTCGACTTTGAGATAGACTAACAATTAAGGATCATCTCCTGATTAATTGTCGTTAATTTGAGTAAAATAAGCGGGTCATCTCCAATTGAGTAGGTGTGATCCCAGAGGGTTCAAGGGTTCAAGGATTCAAGGGTTCGAGTGAAATGCTAAAGAATTACAAAGATTTGAAAGTCTGGCAAAAGTCATACGAACTCTGTTTAGAGATATATAGAATAACAGCAAAATTCCCAAAGGTGAATTGGGTACACTAAACAAAACATCGCAGAAATCGAAATAATGTTAAGGCGCTGATAAAGTCTTTAGAAAACAAACCCTTGAATCCATGCCCGAGGCAGGCAAGCCTTGACCCCTGGAATCCTTGGACCCTCTTCTCCAACTAAATTGGAGAAGAACCAATATGGATCATCTCCCGAATGGTTGAAGTTAATTCGGGTAAAATATGTAGGTTATCATATGGTTAGGACCGTTTGGATGGTTAAGTTGGTTTGATTGGTTTAACTTTCAGCTTTGAGCTTTTTGCCTCGTAGCTTCCGACCTCTGACCTCCGATACCTGTTCATCGATCACTATTTACTGTTCACCATTCTTTGCCCTCTGCACTTTACTCCTTAATCCTGCCCAGCAGATATAACCTTTTCGATATTTCATTTGACATGCGAGTTTCCTTATAATATCGGATCTAATATAGATTCTCCCTTGAAATCTGTCCTCTATTTTGAATTGATTTTTATTATGAAACTTTTCTTGCTCTGCTGACCTCAATCACTATTCGCACCACGCAACCTATTCCCACTTTTTGTTAAGTTGTTACTTCAATCATTTAACCTCAATTAAGGAGGTTGTCTAAATGATAGAGTTTCTGTATCAAACAATCCGCATTGGATTGGACTTTGTTATCAGTCCCGTCTATTGTGTTTATTGTGCCTTTTAGCAAGAAACTAAAAGAGCTATAAACACGAATTCCGCCATCAAAAGGTTTGAATCTAAAAATGATAGGCATAAAAGATTGGAAGTTACTTTTAATAGATGAAGATGAAGAAACCAGAAAAGCCTTGTCCGTTTTTTTAGAGGACGCCGGCTATATTGTGCTGACTGCTGCAGATGGGGAAAACGGTATCAAGTTATGTCGTGAAGAATCTCCTCAGATTATTATCACTGAGATTGACCTGCCCGGTATGGACGGGGTTGGGTTTTTAAAATCCATCAAGAAAGCATATCCGGATAATGAGGTGATTGTGGCCACCGGGAATAGTGATATTGAAAACGCATTAAAGTCTTTTCGACTTGGTGCTGCTGACTTTATTACTAAACCCATAAACGATGATGCCCTCCTGGCGGCACTGGAGCGAGCAAAGGAGCGCTACAACATCCAGAAAAAGCTGCAAGATTATACCACCCTTATAGAAGAAAGGTGGATGGATACATCAGAAGAACTGGCTAAAACCTTCAACTTCCAGGAAAGACTCGTCGAAAGCTCGATTGACGGTATTATCGGATGTGATTACGATAGAAGGGTCATCATCTTTAACAACAGCATGGAAAAAATGCTGGGTTATTCTAAGGATATGGTAATCGGCAAGATGTTTCTTTATCAACTATTTTCATCATTGGAGTGGGAAAAGTTCTAGGATCAGTTGTATAGTGAGGAATTAGGTGGAGTGGATAAATTATTTCTTTCTGAAGCCACCCTAATTTCCAAAAAAGGGGAAAAAGTTCCTGTCCGGCTTTCGGCCCAGGTCCTTTTCCAAGGAAATGAAGAGATAGGTATCGTAGGGTTTTTTCGTGATCTTAGAAAAGTCAAAATTTTGAAACAACAGTTTCTGGATCAGTCTAAATATCTTCACCAGGATAAGATGGTCTCTTTAGGAAAACTGGCTGCCAGTGTTATTCATGAAATTAACAATCCCCTTTCCGGTGTTCTTAACTATATTCGCCTCATGATTAAAATTGTAGGCCGGGATTCTTTATCAACAGAACAAATACATAAGTTCCAGAAGTATCTTGAACTCGTGGCGAGTGAAGTCAGCCGCTGTTCTGACATAGTCTCTAACCTGCTAGCGTTTTCCCGAAAATCCAAATTGGAATTCAGCGATGTAAATATAAGCGATCTCTTGGAAAAGAGCATGCTGCTCAGCAAACACAAACTAACTCTCCAGAATATTCAAATCAAAACCGATCTGTATCCTAAGATCCCAAAGGTATTAGGTGACTTTAATCAACTCCAACAATGCATTCTCAATCTGATTTTCAATGCCGCTGATGCTATGCCAGGTGGTG
>JAOUGB010000145.1 GCA_029857875.1 Desulfobacteraceae bacterium
GTTATTTTTTTGTGAATTCGTTTTACAGAAAGCGTTCGAATTTGACTGATTTTAACCCAAGACCTCTTGGGAAGTTTTGAGTTTTCAAGTTCCAAGGTAAGAGGATATCCTGCTCTCTGCGGTTGACTCGTTAAGGAAACGGCTATGACTGTTCCGGACCGTTCATTAAAAACATTTTGGCTCAAAACAAGAACAGGGCGTAGACCGCCCTGCTCACTTCCAATAACCGGGTTCAAATCAGCCCAGTGAATCCCTCCTCTTAATATTCTGGCCATTCTTCCATCTCCGCTGAAAAACCCTCTTCTGCCATGGATTGCTCGAAATCCGAATCAAGTTTTGCACATTCTTGAGCTAAACGGCTCTTTTCAAGGCGCATCAATTTTTCCGCAACGGCTTCCTGAATAGCCTTGCTTCGGTTTGGAAAAAACTTCGATTTAACAAGAATATCAATTTGTTTTAACATTTTATCATCAATTGTAATTGCTATTTTTGAAGCAGCCATTTTAATCACCTCCGGTATGATAATATATCATACTTTGCTGTTTTTCAAGTTAAATTTTATCGGTTAACATATATATTATGTAGAATCGTCTTTTTCATTTAAAAAAACGAGTATGAGACATTTTTGTACCATTAATAAAAATGAGTCAATTTTGTAAAATTATTCTTATTTTAGATGTTTAGAAATATTCAAACAAAATTTTTATATAACAAAAATGTAATTTTTTCAACTTTATGTTTAAATTTAATGGTTATGCCGATTCGGCATAATTTTAAAATCGAAAAATCTGAGACACTTTGAGAATTTAGTGTAAAATCAATCATCTACTATCAAGTTTCATGCCATTTTATAAAGTTCGCATTATTATTCGACAAAAAGGCAGCCATCGACATACGTCGATAAAATATTTAAAATGATATCAATAGGTAATGATATGACAAAACTCGGGAAACGGCGTGTCTCAAGAAGGCTTACAGCAGAAGAGGGGTGGCGAACGAAGTCTTCGATGCACAGAAAACAGGGCAGCGGTGCACAGTTTTCTGGGCAGTCGTGGATACAGCAGCGCGGCCGGATGTCAATGTTCCAGCAACTCCTGTATCTTTTCAAGGGGCATGGGAGAAAAACTGTCCTTACCGGCAGGCAATACAGCCCCTTGATGCTTCAACCAGTTGACTCGGGTCAACACAGCAGCACCATAAAGAAGGTTCATAGCAACGGTGACCGTATTACGGTTTTCAGGTGGTTGGAGGAATGAGCCTTTAACCCATTGGTTGAAAGCGCCCATGGCCGGGCCGCACCATATCTGGTAATCGATTTTTCGTGACGGGTCGCCCGAGTTGGCCCAGTTGGAAGATTGGCCGAGGTAGGATCGAAACACAAGGGCCATTTTGTGTTTGGGGTCTTTTTCGGCCCGTTCAATCTGTTTGGGATCATGGCGTGTAAAATAGGCTTTGGTCTGCTCCCATTCTTCCTGAAAGCTGCAACGAAAAAAATCTCTCTCTAGCAAACTTCTTTGTTTTTCGGAAATGCTCTCATAACGGTCGTGGGATGAATAGAGGTCGTAAAGTTTTGCAGCCCGAAGCGGAAACATGGTACCCCGTTTGAGCACTTGAACCTTAACACCCATTTCAAACATATCCGCTGCCGGGGCCATGGTCACATCAGCCTGGCCGGCGTCCGCCAGCATATGGCGGACGGCTTCGGATGTCCCGGCTTCCACGCAGGATTGGTTGACGGAACCCGTAAGAATGTAGGCTGCGCCCATGGCAAATGCCGCTGCAGCGGAGTGGGGGGTGGAGATTCCGCCACCGAGTCCCACACAGGGCGGATTTTTGTACTTGTGCTTTTGGGTCAATTCATCGCGCAGGGCGATCATGGTGGGTAATAACGAAATCGCCGGCCGGTTGTCGGTATGGCCGCCGGAATCCGCTTCTGCGGTCAGGTCATCGGCCATAGGGATCATTCCGGCGAGTTCTGCTTCCGCCCGGGTGATCATGTTTTTGTCAATGAGCTGTGCCAGAAGCTTTTGCGGTGGAGGGGAAAAATATTTTGCGGCCACTTCAACCCTGGAGACTTTTGCAATTACCTTGTTGGGACAAATGATCTCACCGCGCGCATCACGATGAATTCCTTTTACACGATAATATACCAAGGGAAGGGTGAGATCCAGATATGCCGAGGTGCTGACCAACTTGATGCCTCGTTGTAAATACAATCGAACCACGGCTGCTTCAAGCTCAGGGTCGTTGGGGCTGTGTATCAGATTAAAGCCAAAGGGGATGTTCTTCAAATTTTCCTGCAATCTATCAATGGCGGATTCGATTTTTTCGAGGGAAAGACCGGCAGCGCCAAAAAAGCCGACAAATCCGGCCTTTCCGGCCTTTTCTACCATTTTAACGGATGTAATGCCGTTGGCCATTGCACCCACAATGTAAGCATAACGAAGATTATGCTTGTCCTTAAACTGCGGGTCCCCCAGATTTTCGAGATGCAGCGGCGGTGCATATGCACGCAGCGGAACAGCAGCGGACGGCAAAGGGGCATCGCTACCTATGGCAATGGTACCGTCCCTGCCGACGGCCGGAAGACCGTTGAGATCTAAAAGATAAACCGGCTGTGTCACCTTTAAAATTGCCGATCGGACAGCTTGCTCTCCAGGTTCGGGTTCACTATTTCCAGGAAGCCACCATCCGGGAATATTTTTTCGTTTTGATGATTGCATTTTAAATTCAAATGGTTACACGAAAATAAAACTCGTACCTGTAATGTTCTCCTATTCTGTTCACGATCATTTTAGGTCGCAAAATGCCTTGGGCATCGGTTCGGCAATGTCATAAAAGCGAACGACTGATCATTAAGAATTCATTGGAATTTATTTATACAATGAGCCTGTTCGTGTCAACAGTGTTGACTTAACACCGCATAACTTTCAAAGACAAAAAGCGAACCTGATTAATTGAAACATGCCATGCTGCTTTTTCAGTTTAACCATTAAATCCATATGATGTTATCTTAAATAATTTTCCAGGCCTGCCACGTTTACTGGCGTTGCTTAAAATTCAGGGTGGGAAATTTGAGGGAGTGACCCTTTAGAATCCCTTTGGGGTGTATGACAAGATCAGTGCGTAATACAGCTTGCATGGATAGTGTGTTGAGGATAAGCGTAAACACGCGGGCATCTATTCCATGGGACCAAACAATTTTGCTGCATCGGGTTCTATTGATGACTGTTGGGTTTCTACAGGTCCAAACAGTTTTGCTGAATCTGTTTCTATTATTGACGGTTTGGATTCTATGGGCCCGAACAGTTTCGGTGACTCGGATGGTGTTGATGTCTTATTGGATGAGGCAAGTGGAGCGCCTTTTTTACGAACCGATGCACGCACGAAGGAAAGGGGCATTGGTTCGCGAGAGGTCAACAGGTCTTCGGGGATGGAAATCGTGTCACCGACGTCGATTTTTTTAGGATCCAGTTCGGGATTTGCTTTGGCAATGACTTTCCAATTTTTCATGGTGCCGGTGTACCATTTCGCGATGTGAGAGAGTGTTTCTTCCGGCCAGCGTATCTTGTGTAAATAGAAACGGGGTTCTGGCGTCGTTTGTGTAGGTATCTCTAAAGTAGGCGTATCGGGCACTGCAACAGGAGTTTCGGGCTTGATTTCAACAGAAGGAGGCGGTTCTTCAGGTGCCTGTTGTAAAGGGGGAGGCTGATATGCACAACCTGTAAAGATGAAGATCAAGATGAGTGCCAACATGCCTTTGGCGATTCGGTGTTGTTTGCCACGCACCACTATGACACTCCCTTATTATTTTTAAGCTGATTTAGGTATTGTTGTGCCCTTTGATTCTTGGGGTTGTTTATCATAGCTTTTTCAAGATTTTCGATGCATTGTTGGTTTTTCCCCTGTTGTTGTTGAACCACAGCAAGATTAAATAGTACTTTGTCAAGATAGGGCGGTCTTAAATCAACAACATGAAGAAACATTTTTTCGGCATTTGCAAAATCTTTGGTTGCTGCATAGATAAAACCCAGATTATAAAATGCGTCCGAAGGACGGTGGTTTAGATTTGCAGCTTTTTGATAGGCGGTTATGGCTTTTGGGTAATCTTTTGATTTTGTATAAAGCCTTCCTAAATCAAAGTGAGCTTCAGCATTTTGAGGGTCAGCCTCAACCGCCCTGGACAGTAATATCTCCGCTGTATCGGGATTTTTTATAAAGACGGTGTCCGCCTGCCCTCGCAACGCCTTTGAGTAATACATCTTAATTGTTGACGCATTTGTTGGGTTTTGCGCGATGACCTGCTCAAACAAATCCATTGCTCGGTTAAAATTTTTATTGTCCAGTGCTGTTTTAGCCTGCTCTAAAACATTGGGTTTCGATATTTCGGTTTTTGGGGGAGATGTCGCTTTTATTTGGTGATCCGGGATGATTTCGGCAACTTTTATCTGGTCGTTACCTGGGGTTAAATGATCTTCGGGATTATTTGGCGATGACGTTGTTGTCTTGAGAGCAAGTGCTGTGGGTTTGGGCAGATTGTTTTTTGTCGTCAACGCCTTCTGATAAAGACCTGTAGTGACCAGGATCATCAACGCCAAAGATACAGCAGACGTCCAAAAAAACCGTCTTTTTCGAAAAAGTGTTGGTAAAGATGCAGCAGAAATCCAGGAAAACAGTCTTTTTTGCATGCGTGTTATAAAAGGTACAGCGGCGTTAGATACCCAAGAAAACAGTCTTTTTTGCATACGCTTTATAAAAGAAATGGCAGCAGAAACCCAGGAAACCAGTCTTTTTTGCATGCGTTTTATAAAAGGTACGGCAGCAGATGCCCAGGTAAACAGCCTCTTTTGCATCCGGGTTGCAAAAGATACAACAGGTGTCCAAGAAAATTTTCTTTTTCGCGATCGTCTTTCAGTAGACACTTTAAAACCATCAGCGGTATTTTTATAAGTTTTTTCTTGAGAGTTTATCTGTTCCCGATTCATTTCTGTCTGAGGTAAATTGAGAACTTGAGTTTCTTCTTTAGCGTTTATGTGTTTTCGGGTGCTTTCTGTTTGAGGCAGAATGAAAATCCGAGTTCCTATGTTTTCAGACGATGCTGCTTTTTCGGCACTATCTTTTAAAAACGGACATGTTACAGAATGGGATCGACATTCTGGATGGTGTTGCTCATGGGGAATTGAATGAATGTTGTTCCGGGTTTCACCTATGGAAGCGAATTGTTGAGCACATTCTGTGATAAAGTCAGGAGTGATTTTTTTAAAACCCCGCGCATACCCTGTTAATAGGGCATGATCACAAATGGTGTTTATAAGTCGCGGGTAACCCTTGGAAAAATGATATATCTCTCGAACGGCATTTTGAGTAAAAATGCTTTTTTCAGTCCCGGCAACTTTCAATCGATGCTTGATGTATGCCAAAGTTTCATTTTCTGACAAAGGCTCAATCTGATAAACCAAACTGATTCTTTGCCGAAGGGCGCGACATTCAGGCAAGGCCAAGGTTTGATGTATTTCATTTTGGCCCACAAAAAATATGTTGATGAGTTTTTCTTCCGGGAGCTCTATGTTGGATAAAAGCCGAATATGTTCAAGAACTTCTTTTGATAAGCTGTGAACCTCGTCTATGATGAGAAGGACATTTCTATTTTCCGAGTATACTTTTTTTAAAAATTGGCTGAAAAAAACAATAAAATCGATTTTACTGTCAAATTTTTTGGGAATATTGAATGATAATGCAACAAAATTAAAGAATTCAATGAGATTGAGCGCAGGGTCCGTTATGTTTGCCACCAGCGTATCTTTTTCGATACTTTCCAATAACGCATTTATCAATGTTGTTTTGCCGGTACCCACGTCTCCGGTAACAAGCAGAAAGCCTTTTTGGTCGATGACGCCATATTTTAAAGTTGCCAGTGCTTCCTTGTGCTTCTCACCGAGCCAAAGAAACTTTGGGTCTGTGGTTAACTGGAACGGTTTTTTAGCGAGACTGTAATAAGATCGGTACATATTTTTAAATTTTATCGATTTTTATATAAATCGTTGCATGATTTTATTCGGACATATCCATAGTGACGTTGTGCATCGACCGGTCATAATGGACCGGAGATGGGCCTCTTTTTAAATAGATGACATGCTGTGAATCTGATACTTTATTGGATATTTGTTTTTCCTGTTGAAAAGAAAAGTCGTTCATAATTGTATTCAGCTGATTTCTTAAAACTGAATATGAATAGTGACGGGAAGCGACTTTGTAGTTTGTATTTACCATCTTTTCTTTTAGTTTAGGGGATTCAATAATTTCTTTTGTTTTATGAACGGCGTTCTTTGTGAGAAATCCATCCATAACAATCAGTTCAAAACCTTTA
>JAOUGB010000146.1 GCA_029857875.1 Desulfobacteraceae bacterium
CGCCCGGCGATCAAATAAGCGGGAAATGTTTCCGTACCTACCAGCGTGATAAAGCCTTCATCCACAAAAAGATCGTCTTCTTCATATTTGAACATGACATGTCCGTCGACGTGTTCTGCAATTTTAGCATCCACCACCAGTTCAACGGTGGCCAGATCCACATCGCTGGTTTTTTCATCCTCTACAGCCGGATCTTTGAAATTGGTTTTCCCATGGCTGGCTTCGACCTCTATGAGCCCGCTGATCTGAATACGATCGTACCACTTGTCGCTTTCCGGTTGTCTTCTGATAGCGTCTTCAAGTTGCTTGATTCGATCTTCAAGGCTTTTGACGCCGCCCACTTTGGTGGTTTGTTCTGCTTGGTCGGACGGCATCGAGTCTTGCGCCATAACGGGATAAGCTCTTGCACAAACCATAATCAAACATGAACACAACAGGATCAATTTCTTCATCTGACATATCCTCCTTTCTCTCAAGGTTGAGAACATAGACTTTGATCGAAGCAACTTATCCTTATGGCACTTTTTCATTCCAAAACAAAAAAGGCCACATGGTCGCTTCCCTTTCCGGGAGCACGGACCTTCGTGGCCTTTTGCTTCAGCTCTATTTTCATTTCCTCCGCTATCGGGCGGAAGAATCTTATGTCTTGACTATTACAACCATGAGCGGCTTCTGCCGCATTTTAAATATCATTTTCATATGTTAGACGATATAAGAAGTCAAGCTTTTTATTCATCGATTCTATAGTCTTTTTTACCAACCTAAATGAAAAACAATGTAATATCTCTGACTATTTCCATCAGCTTGTCCGGCATGTTATTTCCCCGATTTAAAGTCTGCAGAATTTGAGTTGCATATAAAAAAAGGGGTCATCTCTACAAATGACCCCTTTATTAAAAACTGTGTCAGTAATATTTTATGCCAATCCCGCAACCTCTTCCTTAATGGTTACCGCGATCTTAAACAAAGCGGTCAGGACCAGAAAGCCTATGGCCCATATCCCGAGGGCAATAAGAACTTCAGGTAATGTCGGGACATATTCATTCACATGATGAAGGGGATTCGGTACAAACCCGCCTGAAATCAATCCAAGCCCCTTGTCAATCCACGTGCCGATAAACACGCATACACAGGCAACGGGCAGGACAATCTCACTTTTACGGGTTACCGGATTGACAAGCAGAATAATCGCCACCACCATCAGTATCATGGATGCCCACATCCAGGGCACCAGGACACCATGTCCGTGCAGTCCCACAAACAGGTACTTTAGATGGTCCACATGTTCGGGAATATTGCTGTAAAATACCACAAAAACCTCACAGAGAAAGAAGAATACATTGACGCTGATTGCATATGCCACAACCTTGGCAAGCGACTGGATCTGTTCCTTTCCAGGATCAAATTTAGTAAGCTTTCTAACAATCATGCACAGCAGGATTAAAAGTGCCGGACCCGCAGCAAACGCCGAGGAAAGAAAGCGAGGCGCCAATATGGCGGTCAACCAGAAGCCCCGTCCGGGAAGGCCGCAGTAAAGATAGGCTGTTACCGTATGAATACTGACTGCCCATGGAATCGAAAGATATATAAACGGTTTTAACCAGCCTGCCGGGGCAACATTGTTTCGCTCAGCTTCAAGTACTTTCCAGCCAATGACGATGTTCAGTAAAAGATACCCGTTCAGCACAATCATATCCCAAAAAAGGATCGAGTTGGGTGTGGGATGCAAAAGAACATTAACAACCCGTATCGGCTGGCCGAGGTCTACAAAGATGAACAGAATACACATGGTAACAGAAGCCACCGCCAGAAATTCTCCCAGAATGGTAATCCTGCCAAATGCTTTATAGTTATGCAGGTAGTAAGGTAGAACCACCATTACCGCAGATGCAGCAACACCGACCAGAAATGTGAACTGGGCAATGTAGAATCCCCACGATACATCCCGGCTCATGCCTGTAATTCCCAAACCGAATTGAAACTGCCACAGGTAGCAGGCAAAACCAACACCGATAACAGCCAAAAGTGCCGTCATCCATCCATAGTATTTCTTTGTTCCTGTCAACGCCTTTTCAAGCATAACCACCTCATACAATATAGAAAACTGATGGGCCCGTACCCAGGGCCGGTTTACGACGAATTGTGTAGTTGTTTCTTAAAACCTTTCTAACTTCTGATTCAGGATCATCCAGGTCCCCGAAAGTCAGAGCACCGTTTGACACTTCCACACAGGCAGGAATTTTTCCAACTGCCAGCCTTTCCGCACAGAAGTTGCATTTTTCAACAACCCCTTTTGTCCGTGTTGGGAAATCGGGATTGGTCTCCTTGATAAAGGGGCGTGGATCTCTAAAATTGAAACTTCTCGACCCGTAAGGACATGCCGCCATACAGAATCTACAGCCGATGCATCGATGAAAATCCATCAGAACAATGCCGTCTTCGCGCTTAAAGGTTGCCTTTGTGGGACACACCCGGACACATGGCGCCTTTCCACAATGATTACATAGTGTCAAAAAGGACATGTGTTTGAGTCTGTCATCTAAAAAGTCCGGTTCCTGCATGGGAAACACATGTTTAAACTCTTCTTCCCAGAGCCACTTGATCTCATGATTCTTATTTTCAAACTTGGGAACATTATGAATCTTGTCACAGATCTCGATCATCGGCTCGAGATCTTCTTGTGATTGCAATTTCCGTGTGTCGATGACCAGTCCCCATCTTTTGGCTGTAAGGGCATTTTCACCCTTTGTGGTTTTCGGTGCTGCCGTTTCACTAGAGGAAGCCATTACATCGAGGACCGGTTTGGCCCCTAAACCCAGCGCCGAAATTCCAGCTATTTTTAAAAAGCGTCTTCTACTGCTTTTCATCACTTTGCCTCCTTCGGATCGATGTGGCAATCCCAGCAGTAAGGGATTACCGAAGCATAATTGTGACATTTGTCACAAAATTCAGCCTTTTCTACGTGACAGTCCAAACAGGTATTGGAAAGACTCATATTAAATTTCTTTCCGCTGCTGCTGACATAGATTCGCTTGGCGTTCCGTACAACCGTATCGCGCCATTCATTCAGAATCTGCATATGCTCGTATTTCATGATTGCCTTGGGCATAACACATTCTTTGGCGGCTTTAGCTTTATCGCTGAGTTTAGGTTCGGGCGCCGGAGCGGCCTTTCCAAGGTTGAACCAGAAAGGAAACGTTATCAACACCACAAAGATGCATAGACCTGCAACGACTTTTCCCTTATCATACATCTTCTTGTTATTCGGCATCGTCATCCTCCATTCCCGGCAGCGGTTCACTGCGCAGGTCTGTCGTTCTTTTTTGTTCACCGGGCAGAATCAGTGCATTGCCCACCATCTCGTGAACACCGGTCACTTCCACTTCAGGCACCCAGTATTCCATGGATGCAGACAGCGCCGCCCGGTCAATGGCGCAAATACATGACAGCATATTCACCCCGTGTTTTTCATGAACATACTTGACCGCATTAGCCCTGGGTAGCCCGCCCTGCATCCTCAACTCCATGTTTTCGCCGGCATTCAGGCCTGATCCGCTGCCACAACAAAAGGTTTGTTCCCGGATCGTGTTTACGGGCATCTCATAGAAATTATTGCATACGTTTTTAATCACGTAACGGGGCTCTTCCAGCAGCCCCATGCCACGGGAAGTGTTGCAGGAATCGTGATAGGTCACCTTCAAATGGTCATTGCGGCTGGGATCCAGTTCAAGTTTATTGTGTTTGATCAAATCGGCGGTAAACTCGGTAATGTGAACCATCTTGGTCGATTTGGCATTTTCAAATTTGGTACCGGTAATGGGAGAAACCGGCTCTTCCAAAAAATCAGCCGGGCCGTTCATCGTATCCATATACTGGTGAATGACCCGCCACATGTGACCGCACTCTCCACCCAGAATCCACTTTACGCCCAGCCGTTTTGCTTCGGCGTACATTTTAGCATTCAGCCGTTTCATCATCTCATGAGAGGTAAAAAAACCAAAGTTTCCACCCTCGGAAGCATAGGTGCTCCATGTGATATCGAACCCATATTTTTCCTGTAAATAGTGAAACAAAATCATGTAACCCATGCATGAGTAGGTACCGGGATCGGCAAAAACATCACCGGAAGGTGTGACAAAGAGAATTTCCGCACCCTTTCTATTAAAACTGGGCTCCACCTTCACACCGGTGATCTCTTCGATGTCATCGGCAAAAAAATCCATCATATCCTTATAGGCATGGGGCTGGATTCCGAGATGGTTTCCTGTTTTATAACAATTGGACACCGGCGTGATAATCCAGTCTATATTAAGGCCCAATAGATTCAAAAGCTCCCGGCCCATGATGGTGATCTCGGCCGTATCGATGCCATAGGGGCAAAAAACCGAACAGCGCCGGCACTCTGAGCACTGAAATAGATAGTACCACCATTCTTTTAAGACTTGCAGATCCAGTTCCCTGGCACCGATAATTTTTTTAAAGTTCTTTCCGAGGGATCCGATAATTTTGCCGGCGGTTGTAAAATCGTTCCTGTATACCGAACGAAGGAGCTCCGCCCTTAAAACCGGCATGTTTTTGGGATCACCGGATCCGATAAAAAAATGGCATTTATCGGCACAAGCCCCGCAACGGACACAAATATCCATGAAGACTTTTATGGAGCGAAACCGATCGAGCCGTTCCCTGAAACCTTTGGAAATAATCTCTTTCCAATTTTCGGGAAGGTTCCAGTCTTCATCGACAGGATTCCACTGCCGTGCAAACGGCAAACCGACGGTCTCAAGACTTTTGGGATTTCCAGCATAAGAATAGATCCCCTTCTTAATATCAACGGGGGTGTCCATCCATCCCGTGCGGGGAGGTCCATACGCTATGTTTGAAAACAATTCATCAGGTTTTGGAACATCTGACATTATTTACTCCTTTTCCTCGGGTTCTTCCGGCGTTTCCGGCGCCATCATTTTTTCCACAGGAAGTCCTGCCTCTATCATTTTTTCCCTGAAATCATCTTCATAAGCTTCATAGGTATGAATCTTAACCGGATAATTCCACGGATTGACATGTCTTTTGGCCCGGCTGTTGTTGGCCAGATTTCTTGTTGGGCTCATAAAGATACCCCCCAAATGCATGAGTTTGCTGAACGGGAAATAGGCCAAAAGCACACTTACAAAAAACAGATGAACATAAAAAATGCTGCCAATCCCTTCGGTGATGGAAGGTTTAAAGGTTACGAGTCCCATGGTGAACGCTTTGATGCCTACAATGTCCACTTTGGTAAAATACCGCATCAGAATACCGGTAAAGGCAATACCGAAGATAAGAAAAAGTGGAAAATAGTCTGAACCCAGGGATATGTATTTTACCTGGGGAATCCATATTCTTCTCAAAAATAGAAAAGTTACGGCTGCCAGCAGGGCCACCCCGGACAACATGAGTCCCGGAAGGCCGATCTGAAGAAATCCGTCCAGTTTTTCCAGCAGTTGCACACAAGCCGGCACCGGTTCGGTAAAAAATCGCAGATGTCTGAACAGCACGGTAAAAAATGACCAGTGAAAAATCAGTGAAAAGAGCCACAACCACTTTTCCCACTCATAGGAAATTTTGGTCCCCTCTTTTAACTCGCATTTTGTGTTTCTGAATAATGACCGTAAAAAAACAACCTCCAGTATCATTCGCACGATAACACCGCCTGTGGTGGAGGGGTTGTCGATACTGGCCGGTTTAATCCAGGGAAGTGATTTTTGTTGACCGCATGTTGTGGGAATTCTGAACGGCACCGGTGAGCGCGCCCAGTCCATAACGCGGTTAATAAATCCCAAAACAAAAATAGTTAAAGCCAGATAAGGTATGATAACGCCGAAAAATACCTCGCCCCCCGGAAGTTTAACACCTACATAAGCCAGCAGAAATAGAACGACGACTGCTATGAGGGAATACATGTAACTAATATTCATTATATCATTACCTCACTTGATGGCCCCATGACGACAAGATAGAATTTACCCAAAATTATTTCGGGCTGTTTTGATAAAAAAGCTCGAGCATGATTTTGCGAAAAATCTAACCTACAGGTCGTTTGAAGCCCCCTTACATATATTAATATTATCTAAATCCGGCTGTTCCGCCGGCATCTCACGCACCAAACCCGCCCGCTCAAAAGCCCTAAACGTCCTGTTTTTCATCTCGTTGGCCTTGAGTTCATATATCTTTTCCCGGCAATTCATGTAAAGGTTAAATGCTATCAGACCGAGTTCATCGATCTTAGACTCAAACAACAACAGCTCGCTAAAAAGCTGCGCTTGGAAATCCTCTTTTTTTACATTGTCTCTGATGACATTTTTTAAAAAAAAGAT
>JAOUGB010000147.1 GCA_029857875.1 Desulfobacteraceae bacterium
ATATTCTGTTTCGTATGGTGATATCTCCAACATATGCCATTTGGTCGAATTTACATTCACTACCATATATTTTAAATCTGACAATGGCTTTCAGGGGTTGTGATATCGACAACTGTTAAGCCCTTCCAAAATAACTAACGGTTAAATCCGCTAAGGACATTTTTTTCGGTATTATAATTATAAAATGGAGTCTTTTTTATATCAAATTGGAATTTTTAAATACGAAATTGTTCATTGAACTGAATGAAGAGCAAGGGAATGCACAGAGATATTGTTACCAGTGAAAATTATTTGTTAAACTCATGTATGGATTTTTCCGCCACCTATATGGCGGTTTCCATGCTTGAACATGATCTGATCAAAAATGCCTCTTTAGCATCATCGAAGACGGTTAGTGCTTTGTATAATGTTATCATAAAAAGAGTTCACTCTTCCCAGAGACAATCCTATTTTTTATACAGAAAAGCGGCCAACACCCTCTCGTTTCTTGCGTCCGTCTGCGAAGATCCGGGTCTGGTAACAGAATCTATAAAGCGTCTTAAACATATTGTTGCTGATTCCGTCGGACCTTCACATCGGGCGGCAGCTGAGGCATTAGGCTCACTTCCTCTGAAAATAAAAGGGCCGTCTTTAAAGGAACAGAGCATAAATAAGGTTACTTCGATCCGCTGGGATGATTTATGTAGTAAAACAGGTTTAAATGAAGACTGCGATATGAAATGTATCGGCCGGAGTCTTGTGTTCTCCATAGCGAGTGATTTTTTGTTTGTAATAAAGTTATCAAGATCGGATTCTGAGAGTACAGCGTTGAATCGTGAGGCATTATGGATGGAGTATTTGCAGTCGGTTAAGAACGAATTTACGATAAAATTTGATATACCGACACCGCTTAGGTTTGGGGAAGCGCATTTATTCAGGCTTACAGATTTTCCGGATAAGCTGAAAAAGAAAATGATTATAAGTATGAATTCCGCCATAGGGTTTATGGTCCATCCCGACTATTTTGTTTATCCGAATCCTCTTCTTGATGAAGAAAGAGTTGATTGGAAAAGTTTTATGGAGGTTATGAGGCGAAACGCTTGGCTTCTGGGAAGGCTTGCCTCTATGGGTATCGTTCACACAGCTCCGGTACCTCTTTTTCACAACCGTGTACAACGGCACAGGCGGCGCGATGAAGGATATTATGAATGGCCGAGAGGAGGAAGGCTGGATAGATGGCTAATGTCATGCCGTTATCCTAATTTGGGGAAATCGGGTGTCAGAGATTTTGAGCACCTTGAGGCTGTTTCTGGATCTTCTCTCAGGTATTATAGGCTTATCGGGAATCATTTTATGAGCATTATTCTTATATGTGCAAGTTATTTTCGCAACCATCATCCTGAACGGACAGGTTTTGATAAAAAGGGATATCCCATAGATGTACGTAATCTTTTCTGTCCTGATTTAATGCAAGAGTTGATAGAGGCTTCGTTTAACTCCTATTATGAAGGATTCACAGGAAGAAAAATAGATGATCGTCTGCCGGTTGATTTTGATAATTTTGTTTTGCGTTCCATTGATGAATTCGGAGTCGATCAATACATGGAAGAAATTTTCAGAGCGACCGATCAACAGGAAATGAGCGATGATGAATTCAATGAATTTTTGTTAGAGCGCGGGTTTACCGGGGACAACATAAATGGCCTATCAAAAGGTCTGGAAGATATAACAATTATGACAGGTCCACATCTGGGAGGATTTAATCAAAGAATTTCTTTGCCGGAACTTATTCACTTTACAGGAACTGCCGCTTCCTATTGTATATGTGATCGGTATAAAGTTGATCAAAACCTTGAATGAGACCTTTGCAAAACCCCCCCCCTTTTAGTCCAATTTCTGCGCCTGCCCCGTGGAATGCGGAGCCTATTCCTCTGGGGTCAGGCTCAAATTTTAATCCTCAAAATACGAAATGTATTCCTGTGGTTAAAATTTTCGCCTTCCTTGAACTTAAACAAAAATGAGGATTTTTCAAAGGTCTCTGAACAATTTGAAAAACAAAACAAATTCATTGTGATATCGAAAACGAAACCTGTTCTTATTTGTTCATCAAATCTTCGATCTCTTCAGCTTCGATGGGAATGTTTTCCATGAGATCAACAGGGCCGTCTTTGGTGATCAGAATGTCGTTTTCCAGTCGGATACCGATCCCTTCTGCTTTAATGTAAATTCCCGGTTCGCAGGTTAACACCATGCCCTCTTCGAATTTTCGGTATTTACTCCCAACGTCGTGTACGTCCAGACCCAAATGATGAGATGCGCTGTGCATGAAATATTGTTTATAAAGAGGATCGTCCGGGTTCTGGTTTTCAACTGCCTTGGCATCCAACAAACCCAGTTCGATCAACTCTTTTTCCATAATGACGCCAATGTCTTTATTGTAAGTTTCAAAGGTATTGCCCGTTGTGAGCATTTGAATGGCTGCCTTTTGGACGCGAAGCACCGCGTTGTAGATCTCTTTTTGACGCGGGGTGAATTTGCCATTCACCGGGATTGTTCGCGTCAAGTCCGAGGCATAGTTGGCATATTCAGCGCCAAAATCCATCAGCACGAGATCGCCATCCTTACATTGGCGGCTGTTTTTGACATAATGCAAAATGCATGCATTGGCCCCTGAAGCAACGATAGGCGAATATGCAGGCCCCCGTGATCGATTGGTTATAAATTCATGGTAAATTTCCGCTTCGATCTCGAATTCCCATATCCCGGGCCGGATAAAGCCAAGCAATCGCAAAAAGGCTTTTTCGGTAGTGTTGCAGGCCTGTTTGATCAATTCCACTTCTATCTTGGATTTGATGGGCCGAATGTGGTGCATAATGGGCGACGATCTTTCGTATTTATGCAAAGGATAATTTTTTTTACACCATTTTAAAAAACGAGTGTCTCTGGTTTCAACGAAAACGTCGGCCCGTATGTGTTCATTGGAATTCAGATAAATCCGGTCAGCCTCAAAAACCAAACTTCTGAAAATTTTTTCGAATTCGCGGGTCCAGTAAACCGTCTTAATTCCGGATATCTTCGACGCTTCTTCTTTCGAATATTTCGGTCCTTCCCATAGGGCAATTTCTTCGTTGGTTTCTTTAATAAACAGGATTTCTCTGTACTTTTCTTCTCTGGCATCCGGAAAAATTACAAGAATACTCTCTTGCTCATCAATTCCGCTTAAGTAAAAAAGATCTGTGTTTTGAATAAAAGATCGGACGCCGTCGGCACTCGTCGGCATCACATCATTTGAATTCAGCACGGCAATGGCATTGGCTTTGAGCCCGGCGGCAAACCTTTGTCGGTTCTGGATAAACAGGCTGCTGTCAATGGGTAAATATTTCATGAGATTTTCCCTACTTTATTAAATATTGACGCTATTAGATAAAAGTCCTGTTAGGCGTTCATTAAATATAATGCAGTCATTTTAGTGCAAAGCCACCATATCAATAAATATGGTTGTATGGCAAATATAAAAACCGCACCCGAAAAAGCATTGTTAATTTAAGCAAAGCTGGTATAAAAAGTAAAAATCTGAAAACGGTTTAACGCTAAACGTGAAAAAAGAGGGTTTGTACATGAAAGAGAAACTCATAAAAACTCTGGATCTTGAAAACGGATTGCAATTGAATTTATATGATGCATCGAGAAAACTGGTGGGCGATCGGTGGCTGGTTTCTCTGATCGTCCGAATGGATGTTCCGGTGACGGAAGCATTGAAAAAAAACAGCCGGGAGTCCATGGAAAATATCGATGAAATAAAGGATATGCTTGGGGACAGCGTGCTGTTTGAGAAGAAAAGAGAAAAAATTTTTGTGGGTACAGCCGAAAAAGAAACGGTGTTTAAAGAACTATGCGATATGTTCTTGAACAGCTCGCTGAATTACTTATCGAAAAAAGCCTTCCCTAAACAATACATACTAAAAACGTACAAAGATGAGATGAAGAAGAAGTCATTGTTAAATGCGAGTAAGAATATAGGATAACATAATGAAATTTCAATTTTGTCCCTTTTGTGGAGACCGGTTGCAACCCACAAAGAACCGTCGTCGGAAAAGAATGTATTGCCATGGATGTCAATGGACACATTATAAAAATCCAACTGTCGGCGTAGCGGTTATTATATTAAAAAATAACGAACTGCTTTTGGTGAAACGGAACGGTTCTTACGAGGGGATGTGGTGCATTCCCTGTGGACATGTTGAGTACGATGAAGATGTTCGGGTGTCGGCTCGGCGTGAGTTCAAAGAAGAAACGGGGCTGGATGTGGAGATCGGGCCTGTTTTTGCCGTTCATTCGAATTTCCACGACCTGGAACATCAGACTGTGGGGATATGGTTTATGGGAACACGTTTCGGCGGCAGACTAAAGGCCGGATCCGATGCCAGTGAAGCAAAATATTTTCCGTTGGATGATTTGCCGCAAGAAATGGCGTTTCCAACAGATCTTCTAGTTTGCGAAAAACTCAAATCTGCATTATCGGGAATTCGCCACTACCCGTGATATGCTCAGCGCATCGAGTTGCTGCTTTAGCCCCGCCATTTTCTGATTAAAGTTTTGGAGGTCATCTTTTTTGACAGGTCCAACCGATGGAATATCTTCTTTAAAAGGGTTGATCTGCCTGCCGTTTTTCCAGAATCTATAGCAAAGGTGAGGCCCGGTGGCCAATCCGGTGGACCCCACATAACCGATGATGTCTCTTTGTTTCACTTTTACTCGCGGCTTGATTCCACGCGCGATTCTGGACATATGAAGGTATTGGGTCGTATAGATCCCGTTATGTTTTATTTTGACATACCTGCCATTATTTGAATCGTAACCGGTCCTTACAACAACGCCATCACCGGTACTCATGATTGGCGTGCCGGTTTTGGCAGCGTAATCAATACCAAAGTGAGATTTATATTTTTTTAAAATCGGATGGAATCTTCTTTTAGAATAGCCTGAAGTAATCCTTGAAAATTTTATGGGTGACTTGAGAAATGCTTTTTGAAGACTGTTTCCGTGTTCATCAAAATAACTCTCATGATCATCCTGTTCAAAATAAAAGGCATAATAAAACCTGTCCTTGTGATAAAACCTGGCGGCTTTTACCCTTCCAAGCCCGATGGGTTTTCCCTTAAAGAATTTCTTTTCAAAAATCGCCTGAAACCTATCTCCCTTTTGAAGATGATGAAAATCAATGGTCCATGCGTAAATTTCAGAAAGTTTGACGGCAAGTTCAGGATCGATCTCTTTTTCCGTCAGGGTTTCCCATAACGACGATTCAATTGATTCTGAAACGGTTTCTGTTTCAATACATACCGGTTTTTTCTCTAAAGAAGTAGTTATCGGATCTTCGAGTTTGAAGACCACGTAATCCACAGGGTTTATTTCGTACACAAAATAACGCACCTTTTTATTAGAGTCCATGGAGCTGATAATACAAAATCGATTGCCGGCCTGCATCTTTCGCACATCAAATATGGCTCTGGATGAAAGCGCCACATTATGAATTACATCGTTGGGAACGTTAAACTTCGATAAGATATCCGACAGATTCTGATGGGGTTGAACGGTGTCTTTGATAAGGAGCAGATCTTCACAGTCGATACCGTATTCAAGGAGCTGCTTTTTTAAGATGGGTGGGTTTTTGGGAACAGGTGCTTGGGTCTGCTCCTCGACATCCGAACATGCAAATGCGAAAAAAAACAAAATGAGCAGCGCTGTTGAGATTTTTCGATTGAATTTTTTGTATACAGTCACGGGCTTTTTAGAATATTTTCAGATCGTGTTATGTCATGAATGTTAAAGTTGAAGAGATCGTAAAAGACTTTTGTCCGTTAATCAATACTTTATTGACACCACATATCAATAAACGATAATATTTTAACTGTTTCTTTTTTGACTTTAAAATTAATTAAAAAATAAAAAGGTGAAAAATGAATCTTCAAAATCAGATGAAAAAGGATTTGTCCGCGGCAATAAAGGCGAAAGATGAAAAGAAAAAAGACGCACTCCGTGTCATCCTTGGAGAGTTCGGGAGACTCGATAAAAAAGAGCTTTCAGATGATGAAATTGTAAAGATTTTAAAAAAGTTAATGAAAACAGAAAAAGAAGTGTTGGAACAAAAAGGTGAAGCAGCGGATTCAGAGTTTATTAAAGTTATTGAGAACTATTTGCCAAAAATGGCTACTGAAGAGGAAATTACAGCATGGATTCACCAGAACATAGATTTTTCTCAGTTTAAAAACAAAATGCAGGCCATGGGTTTAATTATGAAGCATTTCGGTGCAACGGCAGATGGTAATTTTGTAAAAAAAATCATACAGAAGATTTAAAATAA
>JAOUGB010000148.1 GCA_029857875.1 Desulfobacteraceae bacterium
AGTAAAGATATTACAAAAAAAACGCTGGACAAGCTTATTTCAAAAGGAAAAAAGCAGGGTTTTCTAACTTATGATGAGATAAACAAAGCTCTTCCGGATGATACCCTTTCATTGGAGCAAATTGATGAAACGCTTATCATGTTAAATGATCTTGATATTGAAATCATAGATGAAAAAAAGAACAAGTTAACTCGAACTAAAAAGATTAAAATATCCGCGACTCCCGCACCTGACTTTGGCTCGGTAACTGATCCTGTCAAAATGTACTTACGTGAAATGGGGTTGGTAACTCTTTTAAGCAGAGAAGGTGAGGTTGTTATTGCTAAGGAGATAGAAGCAGGGGAACAGGAGGTTTTAAAGGCCCTGATAGATACAAACATCGTTGCAGAATGCATTATAGGACTTGGAAATCAAATAGATAACAGGGAGATACGGCTAAAACAGGTATTAAGAGATGTCAGGGATATGGACGAGGTCGGTACATATATTGACGAAACGATCCAGATCGAAAGGTTTTTAGATACAGTACATTCTATCCGGTCCATTCATGAAGAAAATAAAGTATATCGGGAGAAACTTTTTGCATCAAACCTTGAATCCGATGAACAGCGTCGTATCAGAAGGTGCATCACTCGCAGGAATAATAAAATATTTGATTTGCTTAAGGAATGGCGCTTTGAGAGTGGGGTGATTGATAAGATTGAGAAACTTGTCAGGGAAAACATTGAGTGGTTCGATTCAATGAATAAAACAATTGTGATGTGTGCTGATTCCCTTGGCGTATCGGTTACAGAACTTCGAACCAATTTAGCGACCAAGACCAAGTTTGTCCGGTGGGTCTGTTCACGTTGTGACCTTTCAAAGGAAGAAGGTGCCTTGCTTTTTGCCGAACTGAAGACAATAAAAGACCAAATTGCCGATCGAGAGTATATCTTTAAGGCCAAGAACCGATCTTTAAAAAGGATCATGTCAAGTGTAGATGAAGGGCGTTATAGAGCCAAACTTGCCAAAAGTGAACTGACCAAGGCCAATTTACGACTGGTTGTCAGTATTGCCAAAAAATACACCAATCGAGGTTTACAATTTTTAGATTTGATCCAAGAGGGAAATATCGGCCTGATGAAAGCCGTTGATAAATTTGAATATAGGCGTGGTTACAAATTCAGCACATATGCTACGTGGTGGATTCGACAGGCAATAACGAGGGCAATTGCTGATCAGGCAAGAACCATCCGAATCCCTGTTCATATGATTGAAACAATAAACAAGCTTATTCGTACATCCAGGTACCTGGTACAGGAGCTTGGGCGAGAGCCGACGCCTGAGGAAATATCCGAGAAAATGGAAATTCCGCTATCCAAAGTTCGAAAAGTTTTAAAGATTGCAAGAGAGCCAATTTCATTAGAAACGCCCATAGGTGAAGAAGAAGATAGCCATCTCGGAGATTTCATAGAAGATAAAAAGTTTATGCTGCCTTCAGATGCAGCTGTCAGCCTAAACCTTGCCGAGCAGACAAGAAAGGTTCTCGCGACGTTAACCCCGCGCGAGGAAAAAGTACTGCGTATGCGATTCGGAATCGGTGAAAAGGCGGATCATACCCTCGAAGAGGTTGGACAGGACTTTGCCGTAACACGAGAAAGGATCAGACAGATAGAAGCCAAGGCTTTAAGAAAACTCAGGCATCCCACCAGAAGCCGGAAACTGAAAAGTTTCATCGAACAGACCCAATAACTTTACGAGCATGCGCATCGATGAATATCGAACTTAAAGGGGCTTCGGCCCATTTGGAATGATGGAATAATGGTGTAATGGAATGGTGGATTTAACGGATTTTTTGACAATTTAAATGGCTTGATTTTGCCCTTCTTCCCAACATTCCAGCACTCCAACATTCCATTCTTCCATACCGATGGCATTATAAAATACCATTAAAAAACAATTGATTACAAAAAGTCATAAAATATCCGAGACAGTTTATCATTTTCACTGCTTTAATACCGGGTAAACGCTTGACAAAATCATTTTAAGGGATTAGATAATCAGTTTTTATGTCGATGTTTGGGCCCATAGCTCAGCTGGCAGAGCCACCGGCTCATAACCGGTAGGTCCCTGGTTCGATCCCAGGTGGGCCCATCAGTTTGAAAGTAAAGAGAAATATGGGGTTAAAATCGTGACAAGACCAAACCATCCGAGTGTAATTTCACAGGATAGACCTATTAACAACATGGGCTCTAACATTACTCAGCCACATACCCTTTGGTTTTGCTTATGAGTTATGGGAGTTAAAAGATATGAGGAATTAAAAGCGTGGTTATAACAATAACCACGCTTTTTTTGATTGGTTGGAATGGTATTAATCTCTTTAACATAGCAAAAATGAGTGTTACGTGTTCACGCGGTTTTCTTCCCCGTGAACACGTACAAATAAGCTGGTAATTTATGATGAAAACAACGATCGCCGATATTATCGAAGTCATGGAATTATATGCTCCAAGCCGGCTTGCCGAAGAATGGGATAATGTAGGGTTACAGATTGGAGATAAGAACTGGCCGGTTCAGACCATCTGGATTGCACTGGACCCAACTCCTGATGTTGTTAAAGACGCCAGCAGAAACGGTGTTGATCTTTTAATTACACACCATCCTCTAATATTTCGTCCTCTAAAATCGATCAATTTTAGCAAGCCTCTGGGTTCCATCATTCAGATGGCGTCTCAGCACCGGATGGCGATATTTTCAGCCCACACCAATCTTGACAACGCAATGGATGGTCTTAATGATGTCTTGGCTCGTCGTCTAGGGCTTAGAAATTTAAAAGTACTGGGACATGCCAAAAGAGATGAAATGTTTAAACTGGTGGTGTATGTCCCGGTGGCGTATGAACAGGAGGTCATTACTTCACTTTTTGAAACAAAAGCTGGTGATATCGGTTCGTATAGCTGCTGTTCATTTAGAAGTAAAGGTAAAGGTACATTCAAGCCGGGACCTTTGTCCAAACCGTTTGTCGGCAAAATCGGCGAAATATCCCATACGGATGAGGTCAGGATCGAAACTGTTGTGCGAAAAAATGATTTAATTGGTGTTATTGATCATGTGAGGAAAAACCATCCTTATGAGACAATGGCATACGATGTTTATCCGCTATTAACATCTGAAGACACACAAGGTTCCGGGCGCATTGGAAAGCTTGATAACAGTATGAATCTTATGTCTTTTGCTGCTTCAATTAAAACAAAATTGGGCCTTGAATACATAAAGGTTGCAGGAAATCCTGATTTGATTATAAAAACTGTTGCTGTTTGTTCGGGGAGTGGTTCAAGTTTTGTGGACCACTTTGTAACATCCGGAGCCCAGGTTTATGTTAGCGGAGATTTTGGTTACCATGATGCCAGAACAGTGGAAGCAGAAAATTTGGGGCTCATCGACATCGGGCATTTTGCATCAGAGCATTTAATCGTTGATGTGCTTGCAGATCGGCTTGATAAGATTTTGTCTGAAACAGGCATCGATGTCAAAATCGAAGCATATAAACTTGAAAAAGAACCTTTTATGGTATTATAATAGTGTTAAATTCGTGTAAATTTGAATGCATTTTGTATTAAGATAATGGATTAGGAGTATGAAGAGACAAACACAAATTTTCAACAGTTAATGGACAGATAAATGGTGTAAAAGGACATGAAGGAACAGATTAAAGTATTGGTGAAACTACAGCATCTCGATACAGAAACCGCAAGAATTAAATCAACATTGAATGATGTGTCAAAAAAGCTGGAAAATCTTGATTCAAGCCTCATAGAAATTGAACAAACCATAACAAGCCAAGAGTCTGTTCTCAATGAATTGAAAAAAGAGTATCGGGACTATGAATCTGATGCTAAAATGAACCTTGCTAAAAATAAAAAAAGCCAGGAGAAACTTAGATCAGTAAAAACGAACAAAGAATATCAGTCATTGTTAAAAGAAATTGAAGACGTAAAGTCAAAGAACTCCTTGATTGAAGATAAAATGATAGAATGTTTGGACCGTATAGATGAAACAGAAGACATTATTGCAAAAAAAAAGAATGAATATTTACAGTTTTCTGATCGCATAAAAAGTGAGAAACAAAGCATCGAACATGAAGCCGGAATTGACAAAAAGAAGCTTGATGAACTTGATATGGATAGGAAAAATGTCTCCGGCCTTATTGATTCTCAATTATTTAAAAAATATTTAGTGATAAAAGAACAAAATCAAGGAGGGCTTGCTGTTGTACCGGTAAAAGATGCTGTATGCCATGGATGTAATGTAAATCTTCCGCCACAACTGTACAATGAGCTTTTTCGATATAAAAGCCTAAAGTTTTGCCCCAATTGTCAGAGGATAATATATTTGAAAGAGTAATGATTTCATTTACAAGCCATCTCAAAAATACATCTTTGGAAAAAGTATTTCCATTTAACAACAGATAAAAAAGTAATTACAAATAGCTACGGTTCGAGCAATTCAGACGATCGCTGGATTAAATAAATGATTCAGAGGAAAGTCCGAACACCACAGGGCAGGGTGCTCCATAACATGGAGTCGCGGCAACGTGAAGGATAGTGCAACAGAAAGTATACCGCCCCGCCTTCAGGCGGGGTAAGGGTGAAACGGTGCGGTAAGAGCGCACCAGTTCTCCGGGTGACCGGGGAAGCTTTGTAAACCCCACCCGGTGCAAGACCAAATAGGGGGGCGCTTGAGAACGGCCCGTTCAAGTTCCCGGGTAGGTCGCAAGAGGTGCCGGGCAACCGGCATTCATAGATGAATGATCGTCAACCGGTCAAGGGGTAACTCTAACCGGATACAGAATTCGGCTTATGGGCTGCTCGGACCGTAGCAAACTTTACTGACCTTTTTTATATCTATCAAAAACCATTAAGGCGGTTTCTGAAACCCAGAAAGAAATGATGTAGATGATGAAATTTCAGAAAACGGTTTGTGACATATCTTTTTCAGAGAAAGTTAGGATATTTTCCCACGATTACTTGAAGTGTTGCATTTATATTACTAATTTTAGTTCATCTCGGTATCTTTTTACAAAAATGCTCTTTTCAAAACTCATCGGTTCTTCCCAAGTTCTTGAAGATTTTCTTGACTTTCATGGTGCTAAAAACAACACAAACTTATATTTTTACAGAGAACTTTCAGCAACTGTCCGGCATTTAAGCCTAGGTGGATACTCTCAGACTCATATTTTAAATCGGCTTGATTTTTATGGACTTCCAGATAGCGAGACATTTGAAGAACAGGGGACCGCCACTCTATATTTTTTAAGAAAGTCTCTCACTAAATTGGCGCCGGTTATCATAAAAGAGGCTCAACGGCTTAACATACCGTTACCGCATGATGATAAATATGATATGGATGATTTTCCAGGCATCATAACCGGGGAGACGCTTGATTATGATATCGACGATATAGATAAGGATCAGCAAAAAAAACATATTGTTCAAATTGCCAGTGAATTTCTAAGCATCTCGGAAAGTTTTGAAGATCTAAAATTTTATGAACCATACAACCTGAAAGAGATGTTGAGAATTGTTCCGGAAAAAGTCAACGAAGTAAACATGAGACGTTTTGAGATGCTTGTTCATAACCTTCAATCTTCTTTCGATACCTATGTGATTCATGGTGGTTACAGATTTGGGAATAAAAAGCTTAAAGATTTACGGGGGTTTTTTTCAGTCGTATTTCATCTTCTTCAAATGATTGGAAGGCTTCTCCATTTTTATGAACGGCATCTACATAAGGCAGGATACAAAAATATCTATAAAAAGGTACAAGATCGATTATCATCTTTAATTGATCCCGAGGAACTTCTTGATCGAACCATTAATTACGGCCTTTATTATATATGCCATTTCCTTGCTAGAGGTAGAGAATTAGCTCGAGATATACTGAACGAGAATGTTGAACGCGCTTCCATTAAGGTGGGCGTTCCCGTAAGTCTTGGTTTCCATAGCCGGCCAAGCCTTTTGGTGGCAAAGACTGTACAGCATTATGGTGGCCAGGTGGAACTGTGTGTCGGCGAAGACCGGTTTGATGCCAGCAGTGTCCTCGATATCCAATGGGCGGGAGGAAAAATTCAGAAAGAAAAATTTACGGAAGTTATCTTTGAGGGTGATGTTCGGGCGCTGAACGATATTAAAATCCTTGCCAGTGTCAATTATGGTGAGGATACAATGGGAAAGGGTGTCCCTCTGCCTAAAGAGTTGAGTTATCTAAAATAATCCAAGGGTAGGGGTGTTTTGATTTGTTGGATCGCTCCTTGGGTCATCTTTTTT